>JBGOZX010000158.1:0-9356 GCA_041480425.1 Bacteroidia bacterium | reverse complement strand
CTGGATGCGATCTTGCTGATAGCCTCTCTGATGTTGGTTGAAGCTGTTTGTGCAACTGCGGCATCATTACCTGACAGATCTTTAAGCCATAACTGCGGGAACGCAGCCGAGGTTATCTGTTCGGTACAGCCGTGCGGATAATCAAGAAGATATCCAAGCCGTTTTTCGAGATTTACAGAGGGAAGGGCAGATACTTCAAGGAAGGCAGCATCGGAGCCTTCAATGCCAAAAGGTGTAAATGTTGTTTCCCATTTCTCTCCCTGCTTAATCACTTTCAACTCAGCCCTTGTTTCAGGTGGATTAGGGCTCCGTACATCGATCTCCATCCCGTAGGTTGCAGTTTCTCCTCCTCCCGAGGCAGTGACCTTTATCTTTGCTACACCAGTTTTTTCACCTGCTGTAAAAGTAAATTCGGTATCTTTTTCTCCAGGTCCGGTCACCAACAGGTTTATTGTCTTTTCATTAATATTTACCAGGTTATTTCCCTCAGCAATTAATGATACGCTTTTTATTTCTTCTTTCTGAATAAACAGTGCTACAGGTAGTGCAACCTTTTCCCCCGGACTAACCACCCTGGGTGCCGTTACAAGTATCATCAGAGGATCTTTAACCAGCACGCTCTTCTCAGCACAACCAAATGCCCTGTCGTTTCCGGCTATGACCATTGTTTTAACCGAACCGGTATATTGAGGCAGGGTTAGGGAATGAGTCCTGGTCTTTCCCGGACCAAGAGTAAATGGCCCCAGAAACTTAACCACCGGAACAAATCTCTGAGCTTTGTTTGCAGACCTGTCAATTACGGCCTCATCACCACCTATGGCGAAGATCCGTTCAAGAGTACCGCCAAAGGCACCTAGCACAAAATCGTATAGGTCCCACGTCTGAACACCAAGAGCTTCGCGTGCATAGAAATATTTCCACGGATCGGGAGTTTTAAATCCTGTGATATCCAGTAATCCTTCGTCGACCACTGCCAGAGTATATGTCATTGACTTTTTATTTGCTTCACTGACCTTTATTTCAAAAGCCTTTTGTGAACGAACCTCATCTGCCATACTGATCTTAGGTTCCAGACGCGTATCAGGGTCTTCAATCATAACAGGTATTACACCATATAGTCGCATTGGCATATCGTTAACTGTCTGGGTATGAGGCTGAATTACAGTTACATATGCATATATATTTGGTGCCATTTCAGATCTGGCCTTAAAGCTGACTACGGTATTTCCCTTTGTGGTACTGACACGGATCTCATCAAGAACAGATGTTGAATTTTCCAGCGTAATAATAGCCCGGGAATTTTCAGGAGCAGGGAAGGTGAGTCTGATCTCGTTTCCGGTATTATATTTCTCTTTATCAGTGTTAATTGCAAGAAGTGTAGCCCCTTCGGTATTCCCTTTCATTCCATATTCCCAGGGCCAGTCGATCAGAAGGATCTTACCTGTTGAATGGCCTTCAGGAGTAGTAGCCCTGATAAGATAACGGCCCCACTCATTCTTGTTTATCCTGAATGAAAAGGTGCCTTCTCCACCTGATGTGATTATTTTTTTTCTGATAACCGGCTTATAAATGTCGTTCGAGATATAAGATGCGAGGTTCTCCTGATCCGATTCCCACCACCATCTGTACGATATTTTATAAATGGTCATTTCGACCTCAGAGTTTACAGGATTCCCCATTGCATCAACTGTAACTATTTTAGCATCATTATCTGCATCAGTAAAAAGCATCCTGTCCCTGCCTTTTAATCCGGGCAGATTGATCCCCACAAATACGGGGTAGGGAGCATATTTATAAGTAGTCTGGGAAATACTCTCATCGCCACCTTTTTCGGAAACCTTTGTTGTAAAGACTGCATTAAGCATACCTGGAGCTCTAATCTCTTTTCCCGGATTAAAGCTGACAGTAGCATTCCCCTTTTCATCAATAGAACCATCGTACATTTTAACGGTTTCGGAGTAAAATTCAATTGCCGGATCATCAAAAATATACTGGTTATATTTTTTAAATTCAGTCATTGTGTGTTTCAGAATATACTCAACTGACGATTTAAGATTTCCTGCAACGGCACCGTTAAGCCATTTTACCTTCAGGATTCCTTTTGAGCCAACTCCAGTACCTCCCAGAATTTCCCCCGGGAAACTCAGATCTATTTTCAGCCGGTTGGGTTTGATAGTTTCAATTCTTACCCTTTTTGTGAATGTTGCGCCTCCAATCCTGAACAGAGCATTATAGTTCCCTGTAACTGCATCTGCTGTCGTTCCGGTTTGGAAAACCAGCAGGCTGCTTCCATTAAGTTTTTGTACCTGGTTATCAACCCTTTGTTCCAGCGGATTAAGAAGTTCAAACTGTACCGGGTGATCAGGAGGCAGATCATTATTCATATCTTTTATAAAGACTGAAAGAAAGATCGAATCGCCGGGACGCCAGACATCTCTTTCGCCATAGATAAATGCTTTGATTCCGTTCTCGGATTTAATGCCAGATACATCAAAAGAGCTCATCGACAATGAGGATCCGTCGTTCATTTTGAGGTAGTTACGGTCCTTATCTTTTTTTGCTATTACCAGGAAAGGTTTTCTTTCGCATTTAAGGTTGACAGATCCATCCTGATCAGTATTTCCTGAAACGATCTGCTGCAACTGGAAATCGTAAACATCAATGGAGACTTCATTTAAAGGCAATGCGGTCAGGAGATCATTGATCATGACATGGAGATTATTGTCAGAACCTTTCTTAGCTATTATGCCGAAGTTCGATGCCAGGATGTTCCTTGTAACTTTTTTATCGGGACTGAAATACGCATCTTTGCACGGATCATTACGATCTTTCCAGTCAAACCCAAGTGAATAATAGAGAAAATCATCACTATCCTCATAGTAATTTTCAGGATCGTCCCAGAATTCACGGCTCTTTTCCCCCGATTGACTGAGCAGTTCCTCATACTTACTTTGTTCTCCTGAACCATTGCAGGGATAAAGTGAATAGGATGGTCTCATACCAAGCTCTACCTTATACAGGATTCCGGGTTCAACATCTATGTATTCGGCAAGATCAATAGTATACAGATTCCATGAGCCGGAATTTAATCCCGGTTTGTTAACCAGATCAACACGTCCTGAATAAACAGGCTTGCCAAACCGTTTTATGGAATATCCGGTATAAATATCATTCTCCTGAAGGAAATGGGGAAGGTTGTCTTCAAATATTTTGATGATTTTGAGATCGACAGCCTTAAGGTTGGCAGCTTTAAACGGGAAGATGAGGTTTTGTGAAGCAGGAAGGATGACCCCGTTGCCTGATAATTCAATTGCAGGGAGAACCGGGGTAAAGTCGATCTTTTTTAGAAATGAAGAAGAAAGAGACCCTCCTTTAGTATTTTTAAGTGAAGCTTCAATATTTAGTTCAGTCAGGCCCTCAAGCCGTGCAACAGGGAACAGACTAACAATGTTGGAACTTATGCTAAGTGTTACCTCTTTTGATGGATTAAGCCAGATAAGACCCTGCGTTTCCTGGGTTGCGTCAATGGGATCAGAGAATACAATATCTATTCTCTGGCTTTCTCCCGGGGTTATCAGTAAATCGATAACAGCAAATTCTCCGGAACGAGGGATATTTACCGAAGCTGAACCTTTTTGTGTTACTCCGGCTTTTGTCCCATCCCATTTCAGGTCAAGTTTCTGTTTTTTGTCGGTCCGTTCAATATTTGGAATTGTGAATTTATGAATAAGCATATCGGAATGGTCCCAGAGTATTCCCATCTTTTTTCTGCCAAGCTCTGCCTCAAGATATGATTCAACTTCAGAGGATACTATATAGTCAGATGCAACAATTTCCCCATACAATAAATATTTATTTTCATCTTCTGAAAATTCAAGAGCCCCGGTGGTTACAAGGAAATCTTTTTTAATGGTCTGGATCCTGACCGGGAAAGTTTTCAGCTGCTCTTTGACACCAGCAAGTTTATCCAGGTTAAGTCGTCCTGTATATATTTTTCCTGCTTCGAGAATTTTATGGGGTTTGAAGACAAGGGTAACCTCGTCGGTCCATTCTGCTTTGCCCTTGATTACCGGTTCAAAAACAAACAAACCGGCAGGGGTTTGCTTATTGGCTTTTGCTGCAAATTCAGGCGTGAACCGTATCTCAATAACAGAATTGACAGGGATAATACCAGATGTATATCCGGTAATATATTCGCTGAATCCCTTATCGATAGGGAGAATGACTTCAGAGATTTCCGGTTTTTTCTTAAGTGTTAATTTTGTGGCGGGTTTCTCTTTATTTCCACATGAATAAACAAGAAGAAAAATTAATGTCAGCAGGAACAATTTTGCGGCTTTCATGGGATTATATTTGGGTTAGGTTTTTTCATAATACAATAATCAATTTCTGAAAGATTAATTTTCAGGAATCACTTACGGTGTAACCATCTCCGTCCTAAGCCGGCTGACGTAGTCGCGGATCTTGTTAAGAGTTTCGACAGTGACATTCATTTCACTTCCTGATGCCCTGAAAACCCGTTTATTTGTGTCAATCTCGAGGTCCCCTTTTTTGAAGTAAATCTCGAAGCTGTCGAAGTATTTTTTAAGATATTTAAGTTTTTTGGTGTAATAAACTACTACCGGATCGTCGTAATAGTTTTTCATAAAGCTGAGTAGAGAGGTAAGAGTGTATTTCTGTTCGGCAATCTTTTGTACAACTTCAGGATCCGGATTAGAGGGATCATAAACAAGTTGTGTTGCGATATATACAGCTTCGACCCAGCCACCCATAACCATCAGTCCGGCAGTACTTTCCCTGCCATTCTTTCTGAGCTCGTCCTCAATATCATAATAGGCTTTTTTCATGAGAGTAAAAATGGTGTCGGGCTCCGACAGATCCTTCTGTGTCAACTCAACAGGATCTATGAGTAAATAGTCAGGTATGCCAAGCTTATTGCTCATTTCCCTGATTGTGACCATATAATTAATCATTTCCTGGCTTAAACCGAACATTTTAAGATATCCGAAGTCGACGCCATAGATGCCGGTATTTATGGCAGTTTTTGAACTGCTCAGATACAGATTCTGATTTGAAACGGGATTAATCGCAGTATCATTAAACGGGACTTTCAGTCTGTTAAAAATAACGCATATCTCAACCGGGGTGAGAAGACCGTAAAAGATCTCATCTTTTTCAACCGGAACATTGGTAACAACCGAATCTGATTTATAGGTTGAGAAGACAGGAACGAAAGCGTGGTTTTCTTTTAATTTGGGTTTGCAGGATTGTGATGTAACAAATAGAAACAGAATAACTATTACAGCAAATAAATTACTTTTCATAAATTTCCCCTTAACAAAACAAATTTATAAATAAATATGAAACTGAAATGGAGTTAAGATAAATTCCTTTTAACCGCAAAGAACGCTAAGAAGGCGCAAAGCACGCAAAGTTAAAACTATGTTTTTAAGCTCTTTGCGATCTTTGCGTAAAACCTTTGCGACCTTTGCGGTTAATGGATTTAATTTGAAATCTACAGCAAAATCCTGTTTCCCAGTTCTTTTGATATTAGTCCCAGGGCAACACTTAGGTTATTATATCTTTTCTGAAGCGACAAAATTCTTTCGGAATCATTAGCTTTTACTGCCTCCTCGAGCAGGACCATGATCTCTTTTCTTCGGGCCATTATCTTATCGCTCTTGAACTTAAGAACGGCATCCGGAACTATCTCCTTCAGCTTCATCTCTTCTGTTTCAACAAAGGTCTGTTTATCTTTCCAGATCCTGCTCAGTTCGTGGGGGTCGGAAAGTAGTTCAGCTGACAAACTTGAAATTTCCGGATCTTCATGCTTAACAAAATGCTTATCACCCGGGAAAAGCCCAAGTTCAACATGAAACCTGAAATCATCAAAGATTTTGGCAAAGATCCTGTCATCGAAAGAGAGATCATCTGACGTTATTTCTTTCACTACATAATCAGAAATGGTCGACACCTCCTCCTTGCCATCTTCACGGCGTATCTTACGTTCAAACTCCTCACTTCCGAATTTCAGTAATAATCTTATTATCTCCTTTTCAGAATAATATGATATTGTTTTATACTGGACGGGTTTAGCTATCTGCGGTGGAGGTACCGGCAGGTTTTCCGGACCGGGATATTTATTCCTTTCCTGAAAGGACTTCTGCTGCCTGAGTTTATTTACTTCGTGATAAAGCACCGATTCCGAAATCTCAAGAACGATGCTGCACTCTTTCATGTAAACAGTTCTTGTTATAGTCTCCGGAATAACTGCTATCGACTTAACTATATCCCTGATCAGATTAGCTTTTCTGACAGGATCGTTATTTGCCTCTGAAAGGAGGAGTTGAGTTTTAAACCGGATGAAGTCTGTTTCTTTTTCTTTGATATATTTTGTAAACTCCTCATTACTAACCTTTTTTGAATAGGAATCAGGGTCTTCACCATCAGGTAAAAGAACAATCCTGACATTCATCCCTTCTTCAAGAACCAGGTCGATACCACGTATTGATGCTTTGATACCTGCGGCATCGCCATCATAAAGAATGGTTATGTTCTGGGTAAATCTTTTAATAAGTCTGACCTGCTCCTGGGTAAGGGATGTCCCGGATGAAGCAACCACATTTTCAATGTTTGCTTCATGAAGCGACATGACATCGGTATAGCCTTCAACAAGATAACACCTGTCTTCCTGGGTTATTGCCTTCCGTGCCTGATAAATACCATAGAGGATACGGCTCTTGTGATAAATTTCCGATTCGGGGGAATTCATATATTTGGCGCTCTTCGGATCAGATTTCAGGATTCTTCCCCCAAAGCCGAGAACCTGACCTGAAAGTGAGTGTATCGGGAACATCACTCTGCTACTGAACCTGTCAAAAAAACGATCTTCATGTTGAATTGAAAGTCCTGTCTTGGTAAGAAAATCCTGTTTATACCCGTCTTCCAAAGCTTTTTTCGAAAAGGCATCCCGCCGTTCAAAACTGTACCCAACCTCAAACTTTTTCAGGGTATTCTGACGGAATCCTCTCTCTTTAAAATAGGTCAGGCCAACAGAAATCCCTTCATCCGACTGAAAAAGATTCTCGGTAAACTGACGGGCAGCGTAGGTTGTAACAATAAGCAGGCTTTCTCTTTCATTCTGTTTCTCAATCTCTTCAGGACTACGCTCTTTTTCAACAACCTCAATATGATATTTTTTCGCAAGATATTTAAGCGCTTCAGGGTAGGTTAGATGCTCATGCTCCATTACAAAATTGACAGAGTTACCAACCTTACCACATCCAAAACATTTGAAAATCTCTTTTGACGGTGAAACGGTAAATGAAGGAGTCTTTTCATTATGAAAAGGACACAATCCCAGATAGTTAACCCCTCTCTTCTTCAAAGGAACAAACTCCTGCACCACATCAACAATCTGGGCAGCATCGAGGATTCTCTCTATTGTGGAACGGTCAATCATGGGTCAAAGATATCAGGAATTGACAACATTATGGTGGAATTTTAAGAAGAATGTTGTAGGAGGTTGAAAGGGGTTTAAAAGGGTTTAAGGGGGTTTAAGAAGGTTTAAGAGGGTTTAAGAAGGTTTAAGAGGGTTTAAGAAGGTTTAAGAGGGTTTAAAAGAGTTTAATAAAATTGACGAAGTTTAAAAATTCTGAAACAAATAGTAAATTTGTAAAGTCTTCGCTGTATTTACTTAAACTTTAAATCATGTATACTTTTAGTTTTGAAAAACTTGAAGTTTGGAAAAAGTCCAGGCTTTTAACAAAAAAAGTTTATAAAATGACAAGTAGTTTCCCAAATTATGAAAGTTTTGGGATGGTTAGCCAAATAAGGAGAGCTGTAATTTCAATTTGTTCAAATATTGCTGAAGGTTCTTCACGTTATTCAAAAAAAGATCAGGCACATTTCTATAATATCGCTTTTTCCAGTTTGATGGAAACTCTAAACCAGATTATTATTTGTAATGACCTTGAATATTTTGATGATGATCAATTACAAGATCTAAGGAAAGATATTCATATTATCTCATTACTATTAAATAATCTATGTAAATCTTTGCACAAAGAATATTGAAGATGAGTTATTAATTCTTCAACTCTCTTCAACCCTCTTCAACCTTTCAACTCTCTTCAACTTTATTTGTTATTTTTACATAAGTTTAATTTATGAAATGAAGAACCTCGTAATCCTGACCGGCGCCGGTATGAGCTCCGAAAGCGGTATCCGTACCTTTCGCGATTCCGGTGGGTTATGGGAAGAGTATGATGTTACCGAAGTTGCAACCCCGATGGCCTGGGCAAAAAACAGGGAACTTGTTCTCAGGTTTTATAATGAAAGAAGAAGGCAGCTTGAGGGATGTAAACCAAATGCAGGTCATACAGGATTGGCATATCTCGAAAAATATTTTGATGTTCAGATCATTACACAGAATGTCGACAATCTTCATGAGCGGGCAGGCAATACAAAAGTTATGCACCTGCATGGAGAGCTCACAAAAGCAAGAAGCACTTCCGACCCCTCTCTGATATATGATATTGGATATAACGATATTAAGCCTGGTGATAATTGTGAAAAGGGAAGCCAGTTACGGCCTCATATTGTCTGGTTCGGAGAAGCTGTGCCAATGATGGATGAGGCAGTCAGGATAACTTCGACAGCCGACATTTTTGTGGTGATAGGTTCATCACTTAATGTCTATCCTGCTGCCGGACTGATCAATTATGCCCCCGGAGATGCATCTCTCTGGCTTATTGATCCCAGTGAAGTTTATGTCCCGGTCAGCAGGAAAGTGGAAATAATAAAAGAAAAAGCTTCCGAAGGGATAGCTATATTGACGAATAGATTGTTTAGCAATTATGGAATTAAAAAACAGTAAAATAATTGTCGCAATAACAGGAGCAAGCGGATCGGTTTATGCACAAAAGCTGCTTGAGAAGTTGAGTAAGCTTAAAACTCCGCCTGAAGAGATTGCTGTCGTATTTTCCGATACAGCAAAAGAGATCTGGAAGTACGAGACAGGACAAAAATTCAAAGAAATTTCACCAGCAAAGGAGTTTAACAACAACAATTTTTATGCGCCGTTTGCATCGGGTTCATCAAGTTACAACACCATGATTATATGCCCTGCATCGATGGGTATGCTGGGTCGTATAGCAAATGGAATTTCTGACGATCTGATAAGCAGGGCAGCAGATGTAATGCTGAAGGAAAGGAGACGTCTGATTTTAGTCCCGAGAGAGACTCCATATAACCTTATTCACATAAAGAATATGGAAACACTGACCCTTGCAGGAGCAGTTATTTGTCCGGCCACACCCTCATTTTACAGCAAACCGGAAACAATCGATGATCTT
>JBGOZX010000157.1:0-9610 GCA_041480425.1 Bacteroidia bacterium | reverse complement strand
GAATCTAAATTTTAATCCTGAAATTGGTTCAGATCATTTCTGACAAATATCTGAAAAATCTTATTGTAAGCCACAAAAACGGGTATCAATCCGAAGGTTAGTTCAAGAAATGTAAATTATTTTGATAATATCGTTCAGATAAATCAAATTAATTCCAAACAATATATTTAAATCAATATTTGAATTTTCCCCAACAGGTGTTAATTTACAACATTTAAACCTTAGTGCCTTCTACTATTGTTTTATCCTTAAAATATCTCTCTACAGGAATGGGTTACATCCAGAATAGGTTCCGGCATCAAAGTTTCAGAACAACGAAGTTTAAACCTATGAATAAATATTCAATTATGCAATTGTTCCGACTGTTATGATAAAATTTATCGCAAAAGCCAGGAATTAATGTTTAAAATCTTCTTCTCTGTCAGCCACTCTTTCATTTATTGATTTTTTCCATGATTTAAGTCCTGCAAACGACATCAGACCATATATTATATATAGTACTATTGTCGGATAGAGCCCCCTGGTAATAAAAAGAATTGTCGAAACGATATTCACTACAATCCATAAAAACCAGTGCTCATAGATCTTCCGGGCAAGCATCCATGTTGCAATTATCGACAGAGAAGTAATAAATGAATCCAACTCCGGTACCGGCGAATCAGTAAAACGGGAAAGAATAAGCCACATCATAGTATACAGCAAGGCAAAAACAATACCCAGAACTACACCTGTCCGGATTTTTAATCTCGTCACCTGCAATATTCCATTCTCCCCTTCTCCCCCGCTCCCTCTTTCCCTCTCTCCATTGTCCTCCGTAGCCTTAGCGAAGGAGGATCCTCTCCCAATCTTTCCACTTCCCCACCAATACCAGCCAAGGCAGCTGATCACCAGATAATAGCCCTGAAGGCTCATATCTGCATAAAATTTACTCGTAAAAAAAACCAAAATGTAAACGGCTGAAGTAATGATCCCTACTGGCCAGAGCCAGAGGTTTTGCCTTATCTCAAGGAAAACATAGACTATTCCGGTAATTGCCCCGAAAATCTCAATCCAATTATTTGATAACCAATCAGATAATATCATTGCAACTAATTGATTATCAGAATTTTAAACTCAACCTCAGCATAAAATTTATTCCTGCCTGCGGAAAGTAATACGACCAGCTCTTTTCAGATCCATCCTCAAACCAGTTACCTCCATATGCATTACTCTCATATTTTACATTGAAAATATTATTTACAAGAAGTTGAAATTCCGAACCTCTGATCTTTTTTATCAGGGATTCAAAGTCAATCCTTACATTATTTATGAAGTAGGGATCCAGCATCCTCTCTCTGTTCATTGTATTGTCAAAGTATTGTTTCCCGACATATTTGCTGATCATGTGAGCAATTACTTTTGGCATCATCCTGATTGCCAGGTCGCTGGTTCCTGTAATTGAAGGTGAATAGGCTATATCGACAGTACCAAGGTTTTTGCTTTTATATTCCGATGACCAGTCGGAAGTGTTGTAATCCAGATAATGTTCAACAAAGTCAATTATCCTGTTCTTGCTGAGAGTCAGATTAAAATTCCATTCCAGGAACTCTGAAGGTTTAATGCCTGTAGAAATTTCTGCTCCGAGACGGTAACTATTTTTAACGTTTGTCATTATGGGATAACCTACATTATTGAGTTCTCCGGTCGGAACAAGCTGATCTTTGTAAATCATTCCGTAAAGATTTATTGCCAGTGAGCTTCTTCCTGTTCTAAGCTTATAACCAATCTCAGGATCAAACAGTGTTTCGTGTTTTGGAGTGGCGTTCACATCACCTGTTGCTTCCTTAAAATCGGTCCGGGTTGGTTCACGGTTAGCAACAGAAAAGGAAAAATATGCATCCTGGTTTGGAGTAATTGAGAAGAAAACTCCGGCTTTTGGATTGAAAAAATTAAACAAGTGTTCCTGTCCAATATCTTTCAGATCATCGTCGATACCAGTCATATTATACCTGATGAACCTGTACTGAAGATCTCCAAATATCGTTGTTCTTTCTGATAATGAGTAATTTAGTTTCCCGTAAATACTTACTTCACCTTTTCGTGCACTGTTGAAATACCACTGATGATCTTTTTCTGTGTTACCTGAAAATTTCATCCAGATTATCCTTCCGAAATGGTCACCTGAATAAAGGTTCATTCCTCCGCCAATTATTGCTTCAATTCTCTCCTTCCTGTAACTAAACGAATAGATTGCACCATAGAAATCATTCTTCATCCATTTTCTCTGTATAAGATCTGTTTCTTTGATCTCGGTTCCTCCCGTATTAATAACTGGTAATCCATAATCTGCAAGTACCCGATCTTCTTTATATTCCTCATAATCGCCCTCCCCTCTTGTATAATGAAGTGCAGAATTAAGTAAGATATTATTGTTTACCTTAAAGCTATAAATGAGCTGATAATGGTTCTGGATATAATTGTCGCTTTCATTATCATAATGTTTTGTAATTCCGTTTTCATCAGTGTATTCTCCGGAAGGATTATATCTTCTGTTTAAAGCAAGCATCTCTTTCGGAACACCCCACCATCCAATTCCTGTATGTTCTTCACCAAGAATAATGTTGGCTTTTAATCTTGATCTGTCAGTTCTATAAACACCACTTATAAATGCAGACCTATGCTTTGAACCTGTCCTTTCAATAAATCCGTTGCTCTTCAGATCGGAATAACGCATCTGAAAGGCAAACTTATCAGACAACAGGCCTGTTCCGATTGCCACCATATTTTTAAGGGTTTTAAAGGAACCGGCTGATGAATTTACTTCAGCAAATGGTTCATTTTCAGGATTTTTAGTTTGTATATTTACTGAAGCACCAAATGCTCCGGCTCCATTTGAGGAAGTTCCTACCCCACGTTGGACCTGGATATTATCAACCGAAGAAGCAAGGTCAGGAAGGTCAACCCAGAAAACCTGCTGCGATTCAGGATCGTTAAGAGGTATCCCGTCTATAGTGACATTTATCCTGCTTCCATCGGTACCACGGATGCGCAAACTTGTATATCCGATTCCGTTCCCGGCTTCAGAAGTCTCGACAAGGGATGGTGTCAGACTAAGAATATAAGGTAAATCCTGACCCGAGTTTTGTTTCTTCAACATTTCATTTTCAACATTAGTATATGCCAGCGGGGAATGGATACCGGCTCTTGTTGCATTGACTATAACCTCCCCTGTCATTAATGGTTTCTGCTCCAGGGTGATATTGAGGATGGCCTCTCCTGTCAATCTGACTTCATGAACCTGGGTCTCATAACCGATAAATGAAAAGCGAATAGAATGTACTCCATCCCTAAGATTATATATTGAATAAGTACCGTCGATATTGGTATGTACTCCCAGGTATGTATTGTTGATCGTTATGCTGGTCCCGGCCAGAGCATTACCATTGATATCAGTTACTTTCCCCTTTATTACTGAACTATTATCCTGATATCCGTAAGCCCTTGATAATCCTGCAAATCCAAAAAACAGAAATAAACAAACTACTTTCCTCATTTCAAAAATAAATTACAACAAAATAATTATCAGTAAAATGAGGCTATGTTGTCGGACTGATTTATGTGATACTCTTTTTTCCCTCCGCCGGCATTATCCGGATCAGGTTTAAGGGTATGATCTCAGCCCGTAGTGTTAAGGCACCCCATTTTTTGATACTGCAAAGGTATAACAATTTTAACGGATAATCATTTTTTTGTTAAATTAGCAATCAAATTACAGAGATATATGAAAAACCTTCTTGAAAGGCTTAATTACAAGGGACAACATAGAATTGCAATTATTAAGGCTGAAGGTAGTTTCAACCTGGGCCAAATACCGGAGCTGAAGGATGTCCTGATAGATACTGATATTGATCAGCGTTATCCCTATGAATTCATGATATTGTTTGTTAAACGCGTTTCGGAAGTTGACCATTTGGCTCCTGTTGCCCTGCATAACCTGGCAGTTGATGGGATTTTGTGGTTTTGCTATCCTAAAAAGACTTCAAAAAAATATTCTTCAGACATAGATCGGGACCATGGATGGAAAGCACTGAATGACTTCGGTTTTCATGGCATAAGAATGGTTGCTGTTGATGATGACTGGTCAGCAATGAGGTTCAGGAATATCAAGTATATAAAATCAACCGCGGGAAGGTTCACCTCTAAAAAGAAATAAGTGAGGGGGAGAGGGGGAGAGTTAGTTGAAAAGGTTGAAGAAGTAATAGGTTAAAAGCTTAGAATTCCCCTCCTGGGAGGGGTTAGGGATGGGTAAAATGATCAAAACAACTAAAATCGAAACACCAATTGGTGAAATGATTGCCGGAGCGACTGAAGATGGCATTTGTCTTCTTGAATTCAGCGACAGGAGAATGTTACCTACTGAATATAAAGATCTTACAAGACGGTTGAAAACTAACATAGAAGAAGGTGAAAGCAAGCACTTCAGGAAACTAATAAAACAATTGAAGGAGTATTTCGAAGGTAATAGAAAAGAATTTTCACTTCCACTTGTTACTCCGGGGACAGAATTTCAGCAGACAGTCTGGAGGGAACTACAGAACATTCCTTTCGGGGCTACAAGATCATATCAGGAACAGGCTGTTGCTCTTGACAATCCAGGATCAGTGCGGGCAGTGGCAAATGCAAACGGGATGAACAGAATATCAATCATCATTCCATGTCACAGGGTTATAGGAGCTGATGGGCACCTGACCGGTTATGGAGGTGGACTTAAAAGGAAGAGGTGGCTGCTTGATCATGAAAAGAAACACTCAGGCCAGGCAGTTGACCTTACTCTTTTCAACATGTAAGACATACTTATTAATTCAAAATATCTTAAAATGAAAACACTTTTATCACAAAAGACTTTTCTGGTCTTATTTTCACTTTTTATTCTTATTCTACTTACCGGATGTGCTCAGAACGAGGTAGTTGACCAATGTCTGACCGGACACAAATATGGTTTTTTAGGCGGGTTATGGCATGGATTTATTGCACCTTTCGATTTTATCGGGATGCTTTTCAATAAGGAAATCACTATGTATGCTCAAAATAATAACGGAGGATTTTATGCCCTCGGATTCCTTTTGGGAAGTGGTGGCTGGGGATTCTTTGGAGGCAAAGGGGTCCATAAAGTCCGGCATACACGGGTTAATTTTCAATCTCAGAAATTTGATAATGCTGAGATTGTGGAGTAAAACCTCTCCCCAAACCTCTCCCCCAGGAGAGGATCTTATAAACAGCTATAATGAGAAATGCTACATGTGTTATGAATGATAATTTTTCTCAAAAATTTCTATTAATCCTGGTTTGTGCCTTGTTGGTTTCTATACTTACAGGTTGTTTCAGCCTTAAAAATGTACCAACGAATCAGGTTACTAAGATGCCTGAAAGGAAAGATGTCTATTATTTTCATTCAGATGACAGTGTATGGATTGTGTATCCTATTCCAGCACCAAATGGTCAGTTTACCGGCATTATTATTGATCCTGACAACATAAATAACAACAGACTTCGTCAGGTTCACATTTATGCAGGACCCTTGTCTGCAATTAAAATTGAGAATCAGAAACTATCTGTTCCCATGGAAAATATAGGGAAGGTTGAAAACTATAAGATAAATGCAGGGATGATAATATCTTCAATTGGCATAGTTCTGCTGTTGTTCCTGATACCTTCATTTTTGTAATAAATTTCAGAAAACCAATTTTATGACAACATTTACAAGTTATCGTAAAGCTTTTCCCTTTTTTCTGATACTGGTCATAATAACAATATTATCAGGTTGTTATTCTGTAAAAACCCTTCCAAAAAGTGAAATTTTTAATGCGGATAAAAAATATTATTATATTCATTCCGGCAACAAAAGCTATCGCCTGACCAATATTTCTGAATCAGATGGAATTCTCTTAGGAACTATTGACAACCGGGAAGTCTTCCATTCAAAGAACAAGGCCATCCGTTTCTATATTGCTCCCGACACAATTCTGAAAGTTGATGAGACGAATGTCAGTATTCCTTTAAAAAATGTTGTAAAGGTTGAGACTTACAGGGTGAATGGAATTGGTATATTTACTACAATTGCAGGGGTGGCAGGATTCACTTTAACAGCAGCTCTGGTAACATATATTATAGCATATTCAGTAGCTGTACACCATTGATTAATACCGTTATAACCTCAATAATGAATAAACAGCATTTAGTTTGCTTTTCAAAATGATAGAAAAATCCTGATCTTTAACCATGATAGAAAAGATCCTGAAATCACACCTTATTCCTGCTGATAATTACGTTTACGGTTTTGCCGATCTTACGGGACTTCTTGATCCGAAATTTAAGGGATTCAACTATGGAATATCAATTGGCAGAAGACTTGAATATAAAATAGTCGATCCGATAATTCATGGTCCGACAAAAGAATATTACTCTCATTACAGGCAGATTAATGAGCATCTCGAACAACTGACTATTACCATATCTAAAGACCTTAATACTAACGGCATAGAATCATTTAATGTTGAACCAACCGTTTCAACCAGTGATCTTGACTCAAAATATTCGGTTATGCTCCGGACAGATATCTCGCATAAGATGGTTGCAACTCGTGCCGGTTTAGGCTGGATTGGTAAAACTGATCTGTTTATCTCAAAAGAACATGGACCAAGGTTGCGACTTGTTACCATACTTTTAAAATCGAAGGTGATTCAAAAATCAAATCCTGTGACTAAAAGCCGGTGCGGGACCTGTAATATCTGTGTTGAAATTTGTCCGGTTAAAGCAGCAAATGGCAAATTATGGGACATTTCTGTTAAGAGGGAGGATTTTTTTGACCCCTGGAAATGCCGGAAACAGTGCGTTGAATTCGGCAGACTGAGGCTTGATATGGATGCCAGGGTTTGCGGAATGTGTGTAGCAGTATGCCCTATCGGACGGAAAAATTAGTAACTTACACTATTCTTTAAAATCATTTATTATGCAAGAAACTAAAGAAATCCAGGAGTGTTGTCCGGTTTTTGATCCGGCTCTATGGGATAACAAAACCAATATCTGGGTCGATAAACCCTTTATCAGGGATTATCTGCCGCAGCTTTTTCATATGCCGTTGCCTTCAATGATGGGTAAGGTTATAGGCAGAATGTGGAAAAAAGCCAAGGATGCAGAAGCTGCACCTGAAATGAAAGATTTTCTTCTATTAGCTTACGATCCTTCACCCTGGAAAAGTGAGCTTTACATGAATGTCAAAAAAGAGGTTCCGGGAGCTGAAAATGTCAGACTTACAGGCACTTTCGTAAGCAAGGTTTTTGACGGGCCTTATAATCAAGTTCCAAAGTATTTTAAGGAATTCAAAAATTACCTTACCTCAATTGACAAAAAAGCAAAAAAATTTTACTTCTACTTTACTACCTGTCCAAAATGTGCCAAAAAATATGGGCATAACTATATTGTCGCATTCGGGGAAGTGTAATTATGGAAAAGGTTTCAAAGGTAATCGATATTGAGAAAGCTTTCAGGAACAGCAATTTAAAGCTCTTAAGATTACTGCCCGGTTTTTTAATTAATTTTATAAAAAAACTCATCCGTCAGGATGAAATGAATGCTTCCATATACAGAAGCCGTGAAAAAACCGGGGTACCCTTTATAAATGATATACTTGAAGGATGGAATGTTAAACTTGATGTCAGAGGTGATGAGAATATCCCGTCTTCGGGCCGCTTTGTATTTGTATCAAATCACCCTGTCGGAGGAATAGATGCTCTCGCTTTTTTGAGTATGATATATAAATTTTTTCAGGATGTGAAATCTCCCTCTAATGAGCTCCTAAACCAAATAACTAACCTTCGACCTGTTATGCTGGGAATAAATGTTTTTGGAAAAAACACAAGAGAAACAACCGGGAAATTTCAGGAACTATTCGAATCTGATACTCAGATAATGATATTCCCTTCCGGAGAAGTGTCCCGAAGAAAGAAGGGAGTTATTTCTGATCCGGTCTGGCAAAAGTCATTTATTACTAAAGCGATCCAGAATAAGAGAGATATAATTCCGGTGCACATCAGTGGCAGGAATTCAAATCTCTTTCATATTGTTGCTAACCTCAGAAAATTCCTGGGAATAGAAATGTTTATTGAGTCTGCCTTCCTGCCTAGGGAGATGATGAATCAGAGAAATTCAACAGTGACTCTCACAATTGGGAAAGTGATTCCCTGGCATACCCTGACACTTGAAAAATCACACAACGAATGGGCTCAATACGTGAGAGAATTAGTTTATAAAATAGCTGATCATCCGAACTTATAACCATCGGATTTGTTATTATTTTTAAATTTCTCAAGGATGATCATGCGGCTATACAGGAATTCATTTGGAGAGTTCCGGGCAGCTTCTACCGGAGAAATGTCAAGAAGAATATAAAGAGAGCATCGATTCAGGTATCTATCTGGGACTCTACGACAAAGGGAAAAGTCTGATTTATGAAGATTCTGGAAAAAGAGCAGGATTGGAAATAATAGATAAGATATTTAAATATGTATAAAGTAAGAAATACAATGGAAAGACAATTTAAAACTATTGAAGCAATTCTGCCACCTCCTCCGACTCATATGGTAGGAGATGGATTCAAGGTACATAATTTTTTCCCTTCATACAATCTGATCGGAGAAAAAGGTATGAGTCCCTATTTTTTAATGGATTACAACTCGAAATGGAATATTTCACCTTCTGAAAGACCACGAGGGGTGGGGGTTCATCCGCACCGTGGATTTGAAACTGTAACAATTGCTTACCAGGGGAAAGTTGCACATCACGACAGTGCCGGCAACAGCGGAGTCATTGGAGAGGGTGATGTCCAGTGGATGACAGCCGGAGCGGGTGTTCTCCATAAAGAGTACCACGAAAAGGAATTCAGTAAAAAGGGAGGCGTTTTTCAGATGGTGCAACTTTGGGTAAACCTGCCCGGAAAATTTAAAATGACCCCTCCTAAATACCAGGCAATTGAGAATAAAGACATGACCAGGATTTTACTGGATGACGGGAAAAGTTATATAGAGATGATTGCCGGAGAATACAAAGGCAATAAAGGACCAGCATTTACATTTTCCCCGGTAAACATGTTCAATGCAAGATTAAATAAGGGATCAGTTGCAGATTTTAGCTTTAATAAAAACTTCAATACAGGAATACTAATTATTGAGGGTGAGGTGAAAATCAACGGTTCCGAAATTGCTCCTGTCGATAATTTTGTCATGTTTAAACATGATGGTGAAAACCTTTCAATTGAAGCACTTAAAGATAGTATTGTGCTGATCCTCAGCGGAGAACCTATAAATGAACCAATTGCATCGTATGGCCCGTTTGTGATGAATACTGAAGATGAAATCAAGGAGGCATACAACGACTATTATAACGGGAAATTCGGCTACCTGGAAGATTAAACTGAATTAAAGGATTGTTAGGTTATTCGGTTATTCGGTTATTCGGTTATTTGAGGTTTATCCGACCATTTGATAGGCAAACCTAATGACTTAATAACTTAATAATCTAATAACTTTCTTCTTAAATATTCAGTATATTCATAATCTGAATCAAGCGATGTTAT
>JBGOZX010000156.1:0-9707 GCA_041480425.1 Bacteroidia bacterium | reverse complement strand
CGTCATGTGTACCGCTATAGTGAAGTATTATTTCAAGAATATCTCCCCGAGTTTGTACCATCCGGGTTCTGTTTCTCTTTCCTGCTTCATGGCCAGCTGTATTTTGCGGTTATGAAATCCGCAATCATCCTGCAGGCTGATCAGAAGTTCATATTTTCCACCGGCAAGGGTTTGATCAAGGTTTAGAATATACTGTTCGGCAACAATTTCATCCGGCAACCAGTTTCTGTTGTCCGACTCAGTCAGTTGCTGAATGAAATTTCTGTCGGTATTTCTGTTGACCAGCCTGATATATAGTTTGAACTGATGATATGCCGGAGCAACTCCATGGTTTTCCCAGGTGATCCGGATATAATTGTAATTCGAATCCTTGCGCAATGTATCGGGCATCATGGCAAATTTTGGAAAATACCAATATCCGCAAAGGTTAGCAAGCCGGCAAGCCAGTTGATAATTTCCCATCAGCCATTCACGCGGATAATAGTGAAAACCGATAATGGTAGCATGTGTTTCATGAATTGCTTTTTCAAAACCTGAGCCGTTTCCCCACATTCCGTTTTCCAAAGCAGCACCATAATGATCTGATTCCAAAACCACAGGGATTGATTTGTAAACCTTGTTGAATATTTCGGGTGTACGTATGCAGGAGGGACCAAATCCGAGTTTTTTGTACCATGCCACATTTCCACTGTCGTCACGAAAACCAAGGTTTTTCTCAAGTGCATATCGGTATATTTCATAATCTGATCCGTCATCAGAATCCCGCTGGCCAATAAAATCATCACTGAGAATCAGAACCGACTTTTTATAGCATCGTTTGTACAAGTCGATGTGTTTCTTTATCACATCCACCGGAACATCCTTCCACCCTGAAAAGGCTGTATGCCCTTCACCCCATTCACCTATGCTGCCGATATCAATATACTCAATCCATGGCTTGCCGTCATACCGTGCAGCGAATGCTTTATGAAACTGCTCCAGCTTATCAAGAAAAACCTGGTCTCCGTAATCAGGAACCCAGGCTTTTAAGGATAGATCTTCATGTTCAATAAATTCACCCCTGGCACCTGCTTTCTTCACCCATTCCGGTGTTGCAAATACCATTTCAGTTTCTTTGCAGGTTATTCTGAAGGAGATTGTATGTCCCCATTTTATCCACCGGTTGATAACAGAATCGATCAATTCCCAGTTATAAACTCCCTCCTCGGGTTCCAGATAACTCCAGGCCAGTCTCAGGTATATATCATTCAGACCGGGAAAATCCTGCAGTGAGTCATAAGGTGCAAGCCGGTTACCATAGTTGCTGATTGAATTGTCATAATAATGAATGCACCAGCCCTTATGCGGGTTATTGCATACCCTGGTGCTATCCCAGTATTTCTCAAGGTTGAAAAATACCCGGTTTTTGTAGGTTCCATTACCCTCTTCCGGGTCAGTGCCCAGAGCCTGTGTCCATGATAAATGACTATTAAAGCATATCAGTATGGCAATGCAGATGCGGTCAGGTTGTATTTTCATTTTTCTAAAGATATCATGGAACAAGCTCAAACTCACGCTCGGAGATAACTGCTTCCGATCCTTCACGTATCAATGCAATAAGTTTGCATTTCCCGATTGCATCAGGCATCATCAATGTGATATTAAAAATCTTTCTTTCAAGAGATTTTACAGTTATTGGTTGTGATATTTCCTTCAACGGTTTATTGTCTCGAACTATTGTCAGTTTCAAAGTATCCGTAAAATCCGAATATGTATCGTTAAATACGTAAACAGGAATAGTTAAATCTGTATTCCTCTTGTACTTCGCATTCCACATATCCATCATTAAACCTACCGGGGCAAAGGCAGGTTTCATAAGCCGCTCAAAATTGGGTTCAAAAATCAGATTCCGCACATCAATGAAATTGTCACAGGTCTGGCCTCTCGGTGGAGTGGTTCTTGAATAGCCCAGTCCTGTGAAATACATAACACCGGCACATTTCCGGTGAGCTCTCCAGTATTCTGTATCCATGGCCAGTATTCTGGCATAACATTCATAACGCTGATCTTTGGTGGAATTTTTTCCCAGAATCTGGTTGTAAACTGATTCGGTGAGGGTTGTAGGTGAGCCGTCCCTGTTCAGCCACAGCCATTCATATTCATTGATAATAATCGGGTTGGGATATGCTCTGCCATCGGGCAAAGGAGATCGATCACTTGGCCCGTTCTGTGGAATGCGAACTGTAGTATAAAGATCTGTCCATGGAGCCTTGTTTGTATCATCTGCCTTTATTAAAAACTCCATGAGATAAGGATGGGTCTCCATTCCGTCGGTTTCAGCCTGCGGGGGTGCCCAGCCGTTGTCCCAGGGACGATGCGACAAATCCAGATTCCGAACCAACTGAATAGCTTTGCCGGTTTCTTCTGTAACTGTTTCATTCTGGGCGTCCCAAATCACCACACATGGATGGTTCCAACGTTCCTTCATCCACTCCGTATACTCCCTTACAAGATGACTGGCTTTGACGTTCCGCATACCCCACCACAGTGGAAATTCATCCTGTATTAAGAAACCTACGCTGTCTGCAATTTCGTACCAGCGCTCGGGTGGAAATCCAATGCAGTATCGCATACTGTTCCAGTGCATCTTTTTAAACTTCCCATGCAATTGTGCAACCCATGAATAATCCCAGGGCAGATTGCCCCTTTGGGAATCTTCAAAAAAACGGAGGATACTGACATTTGTACCCCGCATATAGTATGGTTTACCATTGAGCAAAGCTATGCCCTTATCTTTATCAAAAGCGAATGAGCGCATTCCAAATTTTACTTTTTTATCATCACCGCCTGTATTCATATAAAGTTCATACATAAAAGGATCTTCAGGTGACCAGAGCTTACATGCGGGTATGGATAATTCAAAATCAACGGCATCACCAGTAATGGCGGTATCACCTTGTAACACAACCTTACCGGTTGATACTTCTGACAGATAATATTGTATCCCGATGTTTTCAGATTTTCCGTTTGTTTTGAATCTTGCGTTTATCCTGATCTTATTTTCATCCGGGTCAGGAGCTGTCTGGATATTGGTAATATAAGGGTACCCGGTCAGCTGAAGTTCAACATTATCATATATGCCAGGAATGTAATTTACCCTTTCCTGATCATGACCATTTAATATGGTGTCGGGAAGGTTATTCTGACAACCCACACCTATTATCATTTCATTTGCAACTCCATTTCGATTAAGAAACTTTCTGACATCAAAAGTGGCTGGTGTGAAACAGTAGAAATTCTCACCTGCGGGTTTCCCGTTCAGAAACACTTTTGTGTGATACATTGCCTTGTATATCTTCAACAGGACAACTTCTGGCAATTTATTATTGATGCGGAATGTCTTTCTATACCAGTAAACCTTGTCCATATAGGGCGTATCGGGGGCAGGTGCAGCCATATCGATCAAACCCGGAACCGGGACAGACCTGTTGAAATCTGAAGGAATTTCTTCAAAACTCCGGGATTCGGCAAATTCCCAGGTACTGTTGAGTGACAATATTTTTCTTTCGGCATTATACCGTGCGCAACCTGATATGGTAGCCATTAAGAACAGAAACAGCAACTCGATTCGGTTTTTCATAGGATTTGATTAAGTATTATTCAGTAACTCCAGTCTTGTTTAGCTATTTAATTTCTCCATCCACTTTTTTTGAATGGTTTCCAGTTTCTGCATTTGGCTGCCGGAAAGATAAATATCAGGTTCACTGCTCAATATGCCATTCACATATTCCTCTGCTTTTTCTTCGATGGACTGTGACCCGTTTTTTTCCCACATGTTTCTGTTTATACGGTTCGGCAAACCGGAATACCTGATTTCTTCTTTAAAGTGCTCAAGCGTGTGGCTTGTCTCAAGAAATGAACCCTGAAACGCTACATCTTTTATTACATTGAATGCCAGATGTTCCTCATCAACTTTAAATCTTTCTGAAAATCTCAGGCAATTTCCAATTAGTTCATTATCAATAACTGCAACTTCTGGTGATATGGTCTTTGAAGTCTCTAAGTTGCCTATACCCCATACTATACTGACCTTGCTCAGCGTGTGGATAAGGGCAGTAAATAATTTTTCATAGGAAGCCTGGGAATCGAGTACGACAGAATCGCTCAGAGCCCATGATGCAGAAGGTAGTCCGTGATACTGCGCCATTTCCGCGCCTGCTGCCTGCAATAATGCATTTTCCGGAGAACCGGTCAATACAAGTGTTGTCATCATATCAAAAACATGGGCAAATCCTGAATTATAAATACAGGGTCTTCCTGGTTCAATAATCTGGTTTATCACTATGCCACTTATAACTTCTGCATCAGCCATTGCAAGGCTTCCGGCCAATGTAACAGGTGAAGTACCTCCTGCCATTGGCTCAGAGTTAATCATTATGGGGATCCCATAATTTTTTGTTTTATTAAACAATTCCAATGCAGTCTCAGACCAGGTTAAAGGACTTACTATGCTATAACCAAGTGTAAAGAACATATTATCCCTTAACGGTTTACCTTCCAGAATTACATCAGACATTTCAATAATTGCTTCAGCGCCTGATGCGGTGTAAATGCAGGGTCTCAAATGTTTGGCTGAGTATTGTGCCGATATTTTAAAACCTGCAAAATCCCTGCAATTGGGAGGAAATTCTTTCAGACTTGTTCCAACTATTCCATCAATATTTTCAAGTTTATCAACAACACGTATAAAATCGGTGAACTCACTTACGCCAACTTCAACACACTTTCTGCTTGTACCCCGAACATACTGGGTGGCATTTGCTGTGTAGTACGATGTAGTTCCCCTGCTTTTCACAACTGTTTCTTTCCCCATCCGATCCTTAATTGTAAATTGTTTGGGGCAAAGTGCAAAATATTTGTCTACCATTTTTTCAGGCAAATAAACCCTTATACTATCGGATTTGTCCGGTTCGCCTCCTCCTGCGAGCAGCAAATCATAAATAGTTTTGTTACGCACCCTTATGCCTACCTCACTGAGAATTCTTTTACCTGTTTTATGAATTACGGTCTTTTCATTGTTTGAGAGAATTTGCAGCATGTATTTTTCCTCCAGGTTATAATCGATTTGACCTTAACAGCACTATCTTAATACAATCACTTTAATTACTGAAAGGTCAGACCTTGAAGTTTTCATTACTGTGCATTAAGCTTATGGACGAATTGTAAAACAATTATTAAATACATGCTTAAGTATCGGCACCTTCAACCTGATCTGCAATATCATGATTATACTTTTAATAGTTAAAGTTACATTTTTTACAGAAATTCATGCCAACAGGTCACCTATTTTAATAATTTACTTCATGATTTATCAGGGGAAATAATTACTGACTCAATATGAAGATAATTGGCAATTCTTTCAATTGTATTGGCATGATGTCCAATACCGAGAGCAAAGTGGTGTGTTGGGCCTTCTTTAATCCACCTTGTAAGAAATGTTTTAATATCAGGCTTGAAAAAGCCCCTGGTATTAGTGTTTCCTGTTGGAGGGATCGGACCTTTTACCGACTCCCCTTCAGCGATTATAAATTTGAATTTTCCATCATAGGTTGAATTGATAGACAAAATTGTAATCGGTCCTTCTTTGATTTTAAACTCAACGCCCGCCCCAAAACCTGGTTTCCCGTGATATTTTTTTAAACTTCTTAACACAGGTTTCCCCTGTGCAATACCAATATTATGAGGCCCATCATGTCCAACCAGAATAAAACCCTCGTTAAAATCAGCGGGATGAAACTCAGCAAGACTTCCTCCAATACCCAATCTGAACATGATTAGCAATGCAATCAGAGTTTTTTGATCTGACTCTCCACACATGGGAATCCCCTTTGCGGTAAGCAATGAGTTCCCGACAATCAAGTTGGACATCACCATCCGTATTTCGCTATCAGGCGGACCATCGTAATAGTATGATAAACCGTTAAGTCCTGTTTCTTCAATGAATTTTCTCAGGGCAACACTCACGCGGGCGGCAATCCTTAAATCTTCTTTCCTGAGTTTCATAGAAATAGGATCGGATACAGGGTCAGGAGTATCAAAAAAATCCTGTATTTGTTTCTCCTCTCGAGCTATTTCTTCTTCTGTCACCTGGTAATAACATTTCATTAATTCATTAGCCTCACATTCAACAATATGGCAACCAAAAACAGAGGTTAGCATAGAAGCATCTGTATGCATATCAAGCATAGCATTGATGGGGTGGCCGAGATGACCGAAATGGGCATTTTTTAAATCATGCAACACTTTTGCAATCCGGCAGTATTCATCAATCTGTCGATCAGCCTCAGGGTCATCGTGCAAAGTTCCAATTACTGCATTTGGAACTGGTTTCCCCATCCTTAGGGCAACCCCGGTAAACTCAGGTAAGGAACAAATATCATCATTGGCCAGTTGCATGTAGGTTGAAGCTTTGGAATAATCTAGGGCTTGTCGTGGTTGCAGGGCTACCAGCACAATCGGGGTTTTAACCGTTTTGATGATAATGCCGAATGTTGAAGAAGTTGCATAGGTAAGCATATTGCAAAAAATCAGGTCCAGATTAGCTGCTTCAAGTAATTTCACCAGCTCATATGCCTTGGCTGCATTGTCGACCATCCCGAAATCAATTATCGTAGCATTTTGATCCGGTATTTTTTTAATAATAGTTGCTTGTTTTTTAAGTAGTTCATCCAGTAGACCCGGAAACTGATCCCAGTACCTTTCATATCCCACACCAAATACTCCAATCCTTTGTGATGAAGGTTTTTCTCTTTGGGGAATGGTCATTTTTTCTATTTTATTCATATTTAAGGTTTTACTTCTTATTCTTTACGAAATAGGAAGAAATATTTAAAAAATAAATCTTCAATGTCTGATAAAAAAAATTTAAGCATATGCTTGTAATAATTTTATTTTTGGAATAAAAATGACAAAGCCAATAAAAGCCACTAAGTACATCGACCCGGCATAAATCCACATTGGGTTGTATGAAAACTTAGTAATAATTAATCCTATAACCGGGTTAATTACAAAGGCAGAAATAGCCCCAGCTGTTCCTGATAATCCCACTACAGTTGAAGTTACAGTGCGGCCGAAAGTATCACCTATAGAAGTAATATAATTTGTAATCCAGAGTCCGTGAGCAAAGAAAGCTATACACATGATCAAGATAACTAATTCGGGAGATGGAGCAAATTTTACAAACAGAACCGGAAACATTAATAGGGCAGCAGAACCCATTATGATTTTCCTGGCCAGGTTGAGGTTGTTTGTCTTTGAAAAGACAGCATCAGATATCCAGCCTCCCAACATGTTTGAGACTCCCATAGCCAAAAAAGGGATCCAGAATAATTTACCTATTTGTTCAATATTAACCGAACGTGTTTCATTTAAGTATTTTGGAATCCAGAACATGTAAAAATATAATATAGGATCAAGCAGAAACCGCATAGAAATAAATACCCATACTTCTTTTATTTTAAATAGTTTAGAAAAATCAACTTTTTTTCTCTCAATTATTATTGGTATGTTTTCGTCTTCATTTATAATTTTTTCACTTATCAGATTTTCTGGATTGTTGTTTTTTCTTCGGGTAACCAAAAGCCAGACACCCACCCAGGTAAAACCAATTATACTGGTTATAATAAAGACACCACGCCAACCGGTAACATCTATTAGATATACACATAATGGAGGAGCTATGACCGCTCCAATCGCTGCGCCACCAATAGCAATACCATTTGCTAAAGCCTGTTTCTTTTTAGGAACCCATTCAATCACCGCTTTTATTGCTCCCGGGAAAGCGCCCCCCTCTCCGACGCCAAGTAAAAACCTGAAGACCCCAAAATGCATGGCACTGTTTGCCAAGCTATGGAGAGCAGTAGCCACGGACCAAAGCCCAACTGAAACTGCAAGTCCTAATCTGCTGCCATACCGGTCAATTAATATTCCACCAATTGTAAACATTATTGCGTAACCAACTAAAAATCCAGTATTTATGAAACCATACTGAACATTGGAAATAGTAAGTTCCTGTTTAATTTTAATAATCAGGATCGACAAAACCTGCCTGTCCAAAAAACTCAGGGCCGTTGCAATGAGGGCCATGACGACAATTATCCAGAAATACCTGCTTTGGTTCATCCCATCCTGCTTAATGCACTAGATTAATTTGAAACAAATTTAGTTAAGTATTTTCTATTTCAATTTTATTAGATTTATTGATATTTTTACTTATGTAAATCGTATTTTGTAAGTAATTGTAATATGTTTCTTATAAGATAAACCTCAAAAAACGAAAAAATGATTTTTATGTCAACCATCACTCTGCGAAAAATGGTATATGCGATTTATTTTCTGTTTTCATTTTCTATTTTGTCAGCTCAAAACCAGTCAAATTCTGTTTTTGATGCACACAGGGGAGAAAACATAACTTGGCTGGTATACTCAAATAACCACAAGTTATTGTATAATAATATTGCCGGAGAAGCTTTTCAAATTTTGGAGAGCAGGAAAGAAAAAGTTGCTTCATTACAAACCTCCGATGACTGGTTTCGATATCGTACAAGATTGAAAGATAAGCTTTTTGGGGGTATAGCAAGTTTTGAAAAAACCCCGTTGAACATTAAAATTACGGGTACCTTAAAAAGGGAAACATTCCAGGTTGAAAAAATTTCATTCGAATCGCATCCACAGTTTTTTGTCACAGGATGCCTATTTATTCCAAAAGTGAGGCAAAAGCCGGCACCCGCAATTATTTACTGCTCAGGGCATGGCGAGATAGCTTTCAGGGGCGAAGAATATCAACTGGGTATATTGAATTTGGTTGCTAAAGGTTTTATTGTTTTTGCCTTCGATCCCATCGGACAGGGAGAGCGACTTCAATACGTTGACCCGGTAACCAATGAATCAATCATTGGAGGTCCGACATTGGAACATACATTTATGGGGAGTCAATGCCTTTTAGCCGGACACTCGTTGATTGATTATTTTATCTGGGATGGAGTTCGTGCAGTCGATTTCCTTTTAACCCGGAAAGAGGTCGATCCCGGCCGAATTGGCATTACAGGTATGTCTGGTGGAGGAACGCAGACTTCGATGATCGCTGCTTATGACAACAGGATTTACGCTGCCGCTCCGGAATGTTACATCACTAATTTCACACGTTTACTTGAATCAATCGGTCCACAGGATGCTGAACAAATCCCCTATAATGGCATCAAGAGAGGTATTGACCATCCAGATTTTCTGCATCTTCGCGCTCCAAAGCCCACATTGATTGTAACAACAACAAATGATTTCTTCAGCATTCAGGGAGCGCGCGAAACATTCGCAGAAGTGCAAAAAAGCTTTACCATTCTAGGAAAGCCTGAAAATATTTCAATAGTAGAGGACATTGGGGAACATGGACCAACATTGAAAAACCGTGAAGCTATTTGTCAATTTTTTCAAAACTACCTTCTCTTGCCCGGAGACAGAAATTTTGTAAAAGGTGACTTTTTTACTGAGAAAGATTTATGGGTAACAGAAACCGGGCAAGTAGCAACATCTTTGAATGGGAAAACAGTTTTCGATCTGAATAAGGAATTCATTAATAAAATGCATGATAAAAAATCAGGATCAACTGATTTATTACAAACAATCAGGCAAGTTTCCGGTATTGAATTCAAAGATTCTGTAAAATCGGTTGT
>JBGOZX010000155.1:0-9762 GCA_041480425.1 Bacteroidia bacterium | reverse complement strand
ATAATCAGTGTATTTGTTAATAAATAAAATAATATTCTTTTTTATTTATTTCTATTTTTTTCATATATATGTATGTTAATTGTACGTATCAGCTGAAAAAATCAACAGAGGACTTGCCAATAAACAAAACGTGGGAAACTTATTCACTAAGTCGAGTGTTCCGATTGGTAACTTTAATCATTTGATTGATGTTATAAGATGTGTGTTTATGGATCATTCAAGTCACTCCGGGTTAAGTGGATTAATGAAAATAAATTAATAAGCTGCAACAAAGTCAGGAGGTACTGTCTAGCTAGGACAGCCTCTTTACGGGAGCCGGTCTTTTTCATCTTCCGGCTCCATTTTTTAAAGAAAAGCCAGTAACGAGAGAGATTAGTTGGACCTCTATACAATCATTTTAAAGATTGAAAATGAAGGATGCTCTTTAATTCAAAATTCTGCATAAACCAGTTACAAGTAACTTACAACTACACGATATTTAACATTTCGTGCTTTGACCATGAGATTATTGCAATTGTATTAGTTAAGATTATTTTAGGGAATTAAGTTTATCAATTACTTTTGTGAGGAACTTATAATAAGTTATATCAATATTCTTGGGAGTCAAATCTTCAAAAAGAAGTGATTTAAACTCAGAATTTAGAATTTTTGTTTCTTCTTGTGATTTATGGTTGCCATTTATTAACCAGTCTACAATCGAATGTAAAATTCCAAGATTGCTAGATGAAAAATCTGGATCGCCATTTATTTCAGGATGCTTTTTCTTAAAAAACTTTATTTTACCTTTTATATAATCTTTTTTTAAGAAATCTTCACCGGTAATTGCATAACAATTCGTATCTATTTCTTTATAAGTTTCCCACGTTCCAAATCCTCTAATTTTTTCATATTCTTTCTTTCTTTGTTCAGCTGGCTCGTCGTTATCTGTAATAATTAGACATTTTCTATTTACAGCTTCGAAAATAGGTATCAATGATTTCATCCCCCTAACTCCATTCGATTGACAAAATCCTATTTTGGAGAAGTCCTTTTTTAGGTGTTTATATTTTGGCGGACAAGATTCAAGGGCAATTTTAAATAGGTTTTTATCTCTCCACCCTTCAAAAACCAGATTCTTAGCTTTCAGAATTTCATATATTGAATAACCAACTGCCTTAAACAGTATTTCCTCTTCAAATAATTCATCTGCATCAGGAGTCTTCATCGTGGTTTGTTCTTTCTGCTTTGTTACAATACAATGTCGATTAAGACAATCATTATCTATCATAAAAATGGAATGTGTAGCAGCAACTATTAAATTATTTTTTGAAACCCTGATTAATTCATTTCTTAAGTCTCTAATTCCAGACGGATGAAGACTCATATCAGGTTCATCAAAGAGGAGTAGAGTATTCTCAAGGTCCTTTGTTTTAGTGCAAGCTGAAATAATGATCAAAAACGTTACAAATCTTTTGAATCCATCACTTCTTTGAATTAAAGGATATTTGTTTTCTTCTTGTATTGCAGCAACAATGTTATCTCCATTATGGGCTAATGAAAATGATATGTTAGGATATTCTTTCCAAACTTCATTAAAATGTTTTGTAGCTTTAACACTTACTCTCTTCAAAAGATTATCAAATTGATTTCCAGATGCTACTATGGATTCTGCGATTGATGATTGAATGTCCTTATACCCGGCCAAATTAAATAATATTTTTAAAGGTATGCAGATATTGGGATTTGAAGAAAATTGAGTAATGTTAATTCTGTTTGGAAGCAAGTTTGCTTCATCGTATTTCCATAGAATTACGTTAGGAAGTTTATCTTCAACTTTGGCCCGTATTTTTATGCTAATTATTTCATTTAATTCAGAAATGTCTGGTGCTAAAAAAGCATCATCTTTTATTTTTATTGTCGAGAGGTCTTGGGGGGTTATAAATAAACTGTTGGAAACTGTTAGTACTTCTGTGGGAGCCTTTCTTTTATATTCCATATGCCTTTTTATTGAAGGCAAAAACTCGTATTTTTCGGATATTTCCCATGATATGCCGTATCTAGTTTCAGGAGCAATATTAACTTCATATAATCCTTCCCTAGCTACTTCATGAATATATTCAGAAAGGGTGAGTTCTCTTTTATTATAGCTTATTATTTTTATTGGTGGCTTTACGATTGTTTCTTTTGCAAGGGACTGAATAATTTCATTTATCTCTGATTCGTCAAACTTGAATGTGAATCTTACAAAAAACTCTTTTTCGACTTTTTCATCGGCTAAAAATTCTCTTTTATCTTCAACTGTTGGCTTATTATTTTCGGATAAAAGCGATAAAGCCCTAATAATGTTTGATTTCCCACTTTCATTTTTCCCGATTAAGATTTTAAATGGGGGATCAAAATTAATGGTCAATTCTTTAATTGAACGAAAGTTTTTAATTAATACGTTATCTAATTTCATTGGTCAAATTATTTTGTTAGAAGGTTTATTTTGACTCACATTGCTACCAAAATTAAATCTTTATTCTCCGGAAAGCAAAATAAATTTGTTTCTGGCCCCGGCAGTTTTTAAATTTGGAATTAACATATTTTGGCGATCATCAGGCCAGATTTTTGCAGCGAGTATCAGCAGTCCGGGGCTTTTTGTTTTGATAATCTTATTCTTGAAAAATTCGTAACTTTGATTACAAGAGATGAAAAGCACTTAAAACTCTATTTAAAATGACGTTAAAAGACTTATTGACAACATATTGGAGTCAAGTAACATTAATTTTACTGGCATTAGGCTACCTAATAAAAAGAATTTTAGATATCAAATCAAAAAAGACAGAGGTTAATCATTCTCTATTTCAACAGAATAGGATTATAGCTGTTAAAACATTTTTCTCAAAGTATGCTAAGGCTGAATTAATGTGGCATCAACTTGAAATTTATGACGTTTTTAATAAAAAGTTAACAGCCAAAGAAATCGACAAAATAATATTTCCACATCTTAATGAATTAAAGGAAACATTATTGGAATTAAAGATATATTTTGATGATGATTGCCATAAATACTTCGAACAACTAACAAAGGGTATATTATCAATTAATGATAGACTCCTTAGCCTGTACTTTAATTCAAAACCTGAAATTAATACAACAAATAAGACGACTGACTATTATTCTTTTAAAGAAGAAATTCTAAAAAAGAACGGAGAAATTATGGATGAATTATGCCAGAAAATAAAAGACATATTTAAATAATGCTACTGAATAGAGCTGTATGCAAATTGTATTACAGAGAGTAAAAAAAGGAGGGTTAGATAGTATTTAATCATTTGTTATTTAATTACATAGAAGATTTATACTGAAAAGTATATTTTGTATCTTTATCAAAACATTAGTGCTGTGGAAAAGAAATGTCTCGATTGCGGCGACACCATTCGTGGCCGCACCGATAAAAAATTCTGTTCTGATCAGTGCAGGAATAACTACAACAACAGGTTGAATCGTGATACAAACAACTTCGTCAGGAATGTTCACGGTTTACTTAGAAAAAACAGGAGAATACTTGCAGATCTTTATGACGAGGGCAAGGTTAAAGTCCATAAAGATGCTCTGTTTGCCCTTGGTTATAACTTCAGTTTCTTTACTCATATTATCGAAAATACTAAGGGGCAGAAATACCATTATTGTTTTGAGTATGGTTACAGGGAAACCGGCGATGATTTCCTGGAATTAAAGCAAAATAGCCAATATCTTGAATACCAGTAAATTGTATAGTTTCTGGTAGTTACTGGTTTTTTGTAAAGACAGATATCAGATTAGATCCCTTTTTTCAGACGTATTGACTATTTTCTCTTTTATCGGAACAATATGACCTGAATACCTTGCCAAATCAATTCTGATATTCGAGATCGAAGCGTTGCATAAACCATCTTTCCCTATTGTAAGATAAACATCAAATGAATCACCTCTCTTGTCGACCTTCATTTCTATTTCATATTTACCTTTTGAAGAGTCACTTTTCAATTCATAATTCAGGGTTTCCCCCCTCATTGTGATTCCGGCAATTGGCCTGATATCATACTGTCTGCCGAGATAAGCAGCACTAATAATGGCTTTCTCACCATCTACAATAATAAAATTGGCTCTTGGTATAAGATCGATCATTCCTCCGCGTGAAAAGTATAGCCGGTCAAATTTGACTATGAATCTTCTCGATTCAATAGCCTTCTTAACCATTGCCTGTTCAGCAAGCGTTTTCTCTTTTCTGAGTTCAACCCTTGATGATTTTGCCTCTCTGGTAGTTGAGCAGGATGACATGACCATGAGAGTCGTTATAATAAACAATATCTTTTTCATGGCATTATATTTATGAAACTTAATTCAAATATCATGCCGTTTAGTGAGGGCAAACGTTTTATTAATGTTTTAAAAAAGGAAAGTAGTAATTGATATTTTCTTTGGTCAGACGGGTACCATATCCTGAATCCTGAAAGGCTTCACAGTATTTTATTTCGGATCCTTTCTCAAGTCCGTAAAGCTCAATCAGTTTATCACGGTATGGAGCAGCGTCAGAACCGGCTTTACGGGTTTTCCCGAGCCAGACTCTTCTCTCGGAGTCAGTGGTAGGAACCTCATCCAGATTTCCCCTGTTAAAAGGAAGCCATTCGTACATCTGGGACTTATGCTGATGATACATATCTATTTTCTTTTCGATAACATCATCAATATCAACGCAAACATCTGCTTTAAATGGCTCTGGATGAATAAAGCCATCACTCATGAATAGAAAAACCGGATTTTTACTTAGATATGGAACTTTTGGCAGAATTGTTGGTACCGTGACCATATATGCGGCATCCAGAACCAGAGTACCTGTATATCGGTGATCGGGATGATAATCATAAGGACGTGGAAAAATTACTATGTCGGCCTGTTGTTCCCGTATTAGTCTGATGACCTGCAACCTGTTTTCGTAAGTTGGCATTAATTGGCCATCATGATTATCAAGAGTGATGTAGCGTACTCCGATGACCTCACCCGCTTTCCTTGCTTCTTCCCTTCGGATTTTAGCCAGCTCCTTTGCTTTAATAGTCTGATGACCAGCATCACCATTAGTCAACGAGACCATCAAAACATCATGCCCCATCTGTGCCCATTTATATGCGGTTCCACCAACTTTATCCGGATCATCAGGATGGGCCCCGATTATTATTATGTGGAGTTTATCATTCTGAGTGCTTTTTTGAGCCTGGATTTCAGGAAAAGCAGCAGTAAGAATACAGATTTGAATTATGGTAATAAACATTTTCATAATGTGTATATTTTTAAGTTTACAATTTATAAAAAAAAGTGTGAAAAATAAAATTTAACCTCCCGCCACAATGTATTAAAACAAAGTATTAAAAAAGTTAAACTACCAATTATTGTTAGCCAGTTCCCATATATTGGCAAAACTGATCTTTACAATTTTTTCCATAATATCCCAGTTGACAGTATTGATTTCATCCGAGGGTGTATGATACTCCTCCCGGTGTCCGGGTTTAAACCTCATTATAGGAACACCAGCTCCAACAAACGACCTGTGGTCACTTCCCCCTGGAGGATCATCTGACGGCTGATAATCAACCACAAGATCAATATCATATTTTTTAAGATTTTCTTCCGTAATTCCCCTGAATTGTGGACAAGAACTGGAATAAGTCATTATGACCTTTTTTATGTCATTATCTGCAATATATCTTGAGATCATGTCAAAATTTACATTCAGTCGCAGATTCTTTAAAGGATATGCCAGATTTTCAACATAATAACGCGATCCCAAAAACCCCTCTTCCTCAGCAGTCCATAATGCAACAATAATAGTTTTTTCCGGCTTCCTCCCGGTCCCCATTATTGCTTTTGCCAGGGTCATTACCCCAACAGTGCCTGATGCATTATCATCAGCCCCATTCCAGATATAACCTTTCCCAATTCCCAGGTGATCATAATGTGCACCAAGAACAATAACCTGATCAGGATTGTTTCCTTCAATCACTCCTATAACATTCTTTACGGCAACCGATTCTGTCTTAACGGTAGTTTTAATATAAATACTTTTTCCGGTCAATACAGGAGCAGTATTTGACCTGTTCGTCTCGGCCCTTTTGATAAAATCATCCAAAACTATTCCGGTACCCCTAAGTATTTCATTGGCAGTTTTAACCGACACTACAATCCTTAGAAGGTTGGCGGGATTCTTTTTACCTGGTATGGAGTACCTGGCATAAGGCCGCCCTGACCTTGGATTCCCCTCTGAAGGAGACATATTCAAAAAATCACCTCTTTGAGGACTACCAACCACAGTAGAGTTTGGATTAAATTCAATGATACCCACGGCTCCCATAGAAAGTGCTATATTTTCCACTTCTCTGACAGAAGCTGATATCTCCGACGGAGAAAGAGTTTCTCTTGCAAACGCCGGACTACCGGAAATTTTTAAAATAAATTTCCCCTTTACATCCAGTTTACTGAAGTCGTTATACTTTAGCTTGTCATTCTTAAATCCATATCCGGCGAATACAACAGGGGCCTCTATCTCAACCCCCGGATCAGAAGGTCTTACAGAAAAGTCAATATTATTGGTGAAATTATTAATCCTGATTGTCATACCATCATTTGACTTTAGCTTCAGGAGTTGCTCCTCACCTGGCACTGTTCTCAGCAGAACAAAACTCTGAAAATAGGTTCTTTCATTTCCTGACTGAAAGTTTGTAAAACCTCTTGCCTGTGGGTAATCACCGCCTGGTTTAACTCCATACAATTGAAGCATACTGGCAATATAATCGGCAGAGAGAATTTCACCTTTTTCCCCTGCCTCCCTGCCTTCGGTCCAATCCGACGCCAGAAAACCAAGTTGTGCTTTCAGTACTGATTCGTTAATTGCTGCCAGACCTTGCCTTATTGCTGCATCATTATCCTGACTGTTCAGCAGACCTGTAGTGATGAATAAAGCAGGTATTACAATCGTTATTAATCTGTATATCTTCACTGTATCAGTTTATTTAATTTCGTAGTTTGCAACTTCCATCAATTGGAGGTAGCTCAATTTAATAATATTAAGCATCTTGTTCCAAGTGATAATATTAACCAGGTCAGAGAGCCTTTCCACCCTGCTGACTTTCAATAAGAGTGAAATTCTGAAAATAGGACTTTGAAGGAGCAGGAGGAGCACCTGAAAAGCCTCTGGGTATTCTTGCACCTCTCCCCATTGATGCATTGCCTGCCGGAGAAGCGCCAAAAAACTTTAACATGCTTACAACATAATCTGATGCTAAGTAGAAACCTTTATCACCTGTGCTTCTTCCTTCAGTCCAGTCTGATGAAAGAACCTTCAGTTGACCTTTAATGGCATCCATAGTTATTGCTTCGAACCCTTTGTCCTTTGGTGCTACCTGTCCTATAATTGGAGAACTGCTTATTAAATAAAAGACTAACATTGAAAATAATAGCTTTTTCATAGCGGTTAAGTTATGGCTTTACTGGTTTTAAAATTAATTTCACTAAGGTAGAAATTAATTGAAATACCTTTTATATTCCGGAATTACTTAACATTTTTTAACTTGAACGATCATTATAAATCTACCTGCTTTTAAGACAATCCCGAGGTTTATTAAAATTGATCGCTTTTGAATTTAATTATCGTAATTATTTGATTTTTAATCAAAATTAATCTATATTGTTTTGGGAATAGTGTCAGACAAAAATGGGGATCAAACTTTATAAAACCTGGTGGTTACTCTCACTAAAGGCAATCCTTATCTTCGGATTTGGTTTAATCATTATTATCAGGGATAACCCCGGTTTCCTTTTTATTACACTGATTGCAGGTTTGATGTTAATTGCCGGAGGTTTAGCCGTTTTAGCAGGTTCATGGTCACAGAAGAAATATAACTATGAGTGGACATGGTGGTTACTTGAAGGATTGATTGATGTTGTCATCGGGGCAATTATCATAATACGACCTGGAGAATCACCGTTGGTTTTTCTTATACTTTTAGCTTTATGGACTCTGATTTCAGCTATACTTTTGATAATTACAGCCATCAATATTCATTTTTATATTTCGAACAAGTCAATAATTTATTTTCTGTCTGCTACCGCATTTTTATCAGGGATCTTTTTCCTTTATTCAATTAATCTTGATTTCTACGCCATAATAAACCTAATTGGATTCTTTGGGCTTTTATATGGTCTTCTTCTTTTTTATTTTTCCCTTCAGCTTAAGGATGTCCTTATTGAAGAAATTGATGAGATTGAATAATAACTAAAATTTTTTTGTGGATTTTCAGGAATACTGATGCAACAATTAATGGTTGCATTTAGTTTTTCTTACCCGGTTATTTGCCCGGGATGAATTCGATCAAATGAAAAAGGCAATATTTGCTGAACTTACTGCAAAATAAAATGACTTATTAATCGTTTTAGATTAAGGAAGTTAATAAAAACAGATATATCAATGTAACCTTTTGACCTCTTAATGCGTTATAGTATAGTTAATCTTAATACTCATTTCTATTAACATCTTGATCTTGTAAAACTTAAAACTGAAAATGATGAAAAAACTACTTGTAATTGTATTAGCAGTATTTATAGCACTTCCTGCTTTTTCCCAGATTAATTTTGGTCTTAAAGCAGGAATAAGTACAACTTCTCTTACAATGGCGACAGTTAAGACATTAACCTCGGGAACAACATCTTATACTGTCGATGCTCTGAATAGTGCCAATTATGGTTTCCATGGTGGCGCATTTTTGAGATTAAGCCTTTTGGGATTTTATGTACAGCCTGAACTTCTGTTCTCTTCAAGGACAGATGAGTACACCGTTGTTGATCTTGCACATCCCGGTACGGAAATAATAACAAAACAGAAGTTTAATAAACTTAACCTCCCGGTTATGCTCGGTTTTCACCTTGGACCATTGCGTATAAATGCAGGTCCTGCGGCTTCCTTACTCATTAACTCACCCAAAGACCTTATTGACCATCCTGACTTTAAAGCTATGTATAGCAATCTTACCTTTGGTTACCAGGCTGGTGTTGGTTTTGATCTTTTCAAGAAACTTACTTTTGACCTCAGGTACGAGGGAAGTTTGAAGAAATACCAAACCCAGATCGAGAACCTTACAGGAACTAAATTCAAACTTGATGACCGTCCAAGTGCATTTTTGTTCAGCCTTGGACTGATGTTCTAGAAATAAACTTTAATAAATATGAAGACTCTCCAGCTTAGGAGAGTTTTTTTTATTTCGACAGGAGCATTTTTGCAGCTACAAGGAGCAGAAGTATCCCGAATATTTTTTTGAGCAAAGGCTGCGGAAGATTCAATGCGATTTTGGAGCCAAAATATGAACCAATTATGAAGCAAACCGCAAGAATAATTGCAAATGTGATATTTACATGTCCGGCCTTGTAATAATTATATGCTGCAAATATACCGATTGGGGGAAGCATTACAGCAAGACTGGTTCCCTGTGCCGTCTGTTGACTGAACCCTAATAATAATACAAGTGCCGGAATCATTATAATAGCACCTCCTATTCCCAGCATTCCGGCCATGATGCCGGTGATAATCCCGATCACAATAAGTATCAGAAGAATTGAAGTCGACATTTTCATTTGAATTACGTTAGTAATTTGGTTTTTAATCTTGCAGTAAAATTATGAATTAAAAATAAATAAAATCAAAAAGAAATCAATTACACAGAGTTACACCGAGAATGCGCAGAGTTACATAGAGTAATGCTTTGATTTTCCTCT
>JBGOZX010000154.1:0-9798 GCA_041480425.1 Bacteroidia bacterium | reverse complement strand
CACGCGAGGCCGCTGTTGTAAACGGTCTTGATGTATATGGAATGGATAACCTTGGTGATGTGGTGGACTTCTTTAACGGAATCAGGAAGTTCACTCCTGTTTCGGTCGATCTGATGGAGATTTTTAACAATGAAGCCAATAAATATGAAGTTGATTTTTCAGATGTAAGAGGACAGGAAAATGTCAAACGGGCGTTGGAAGTTGCAGCTGCTGGAGGACATAATTTAATTATGATTGGTCCTCCGGGTGCCGGTAAAACAATGTTAGCCAAACGATTACCGCCTATTGTTCCTCCACTAACTCTGGAAGAAGCCCTTGAGACAACAAAGATACATTCTGTTGCCGGAAAAATCGACGACCACACAGCACTGATGACTAAACGACCTTTCAGGTCGCCTCATCATACAATTTCAGATGTAGTGTTTATTAATTATGTGGCGAACAATGATTCTGGGAGGCGAGATATTTTAATTAAGTAAATTATATCTATATGTTATCCGCTTCAAAGCAAGTAAAAAGGACTTATAATATATATTTTAGAATAAACCGAAATTTCTAACAAGTCCTGACTATTGCGGGTTAACTTAATATCATATTGTTATATATAGTTTAATTGTTAAAAGAACTGGACTTGGTATATAAAATAAATACCCCCGGTACTGCTTTCCCCATTTAAAGTATTCAGCAGTAGTAATTTAATCGACAACTTCATACTTTAAATAAGACACAATTACCTTATGATACTGTTGTTAATTTATTAACAGCAAAATTTTAAGGAATTTATAACATAATCTATGCTCTTAAATAGAAAATATGACTATACATTTACAAATATATGAATTTATCAGTACAGATTATATACATTATACAATTCCTTTATTCTGTATTAGCATTTTCCCCGAACAATACTTTTCTGAAAAAATGGTCACGTTAAGGAGGTATCCGAAAATCCTTTAATAGAGTAGGAAAATTAATAAAATAAAAATTGTATAATGAAAACAAAAATTTCTTTTGTCCTGGTGGCATTCCTGATATTATTAGGAAGTGCAAGATCTGATGTTGCTTCAGCTATTCAATCGAATGGAAATCCAACGACGGCTCCCAAGAAAACGCAAGTTTCCATCACTGTGCCATTTCATTGGGCAGCGGGAGCACCTCCGAACGTTACGTTCACGGGGCACTTTATAATGACAGGAGCAATAGAAGCGGAAGGGGAAGCTATTATGGTCGCTGCCATTAATGCTAATGGTATGGTATATCATTGCATATGGACGCTTACTGATGCCAATGGAACTATCACACTTCACGAACAATGTGAAATGGGCAGCACTCCTGTTAAAGGAAGGTGGGAAATTGTTAGTGGCACTGGTATTTATGCGAATCTTCGGGGTAATGGGTCAGCGCTAATGCCGGATGTTGGGGATGTTAATATATATGAGGAAGACTTGACAGGAGTTATTTATTCCAAGTAGATATTATGAAAAAGATTATTGCAATAGCAATTATTGCGTTGTTCTATGTTAGCAGCGCTTCAGCACAAACAAGTGATGAGAAACCTACGCTGTTTTCGGAATCTATGTACATTTTGCCAAAGAAGGGAATGGAAGTAAGTTTTGAAGCTGCCGTAAAAGCTCATGACCTGAAATTCCACCCTGATGGCCAATACAAAGCAGGACTGAGAAAGGTCGAATATGGTGAGAAATCTGGATGGTATTCATGGGTATTTGGGCCTACGACATATGCTGCTCTCGACACCCGTCCCACAAAAGAAAATGGACACGATGCTGACTGGGCAAAAACAATCGATCCATTGGTTGAAACATACGGGACAATCAGTTTGTGGAATTACAATCTGGATCTGTCATATGGTATGGACATCTTAAAGAAATCAAACTATTATGAGGTATGGCAGGTACAGCTTAAACCTGGCCAGTATTACCGGTTTAAAGCAATTGCAGAGAGGTTAAAAAAAGCGTATGAATCAATGGCAAACACCGCTTTTATCATCCTTGAAAATCCAGTACATAACAAAAGCGGGGATGTGGCTATGCTTTGGAGTTTTAATTCATATGATGCGTGGTCAAAAGATGAGGGATGCAGAAAGACATATGAGAAACTATTTGGTGAAGGCAGCTGGCAGCAGGCGTTGGATGAATGGTCTGATATCGTAGTTGATTACACCTCAGAAATCAGATCATTTGTGAAGTAAAATCTTTTAAAACCTTAAATGTAAGCAATCAGGCCCTCGGAAATCAGCTCCGGGGGGCTTTTTTATTATTATGATTGGTCCTCCAGGTGCCGGTAAAACAATGTTAGCCAAACGGTTACCGACTATTATTCCTCCACTAACTCTGGAAGAAGCCCTTGAGACAACAAAGATCCATTCTGTTGCCGGAAAAATCGACGACCACACAGCACTGATGACTAAACGACCTTTCAGGTCGCCTCATCATACAATTTCAGATGAACAGGGATGAGGCGGAAATTCGTATATATGTCTGTATATTAATACAATACATAATTATAGTATTTAATTTTCAAGACCAAGTAGTCCAGAAGAGTGCTGATATTTTCAATAAATTAAGTTTTGCTGCAAATTAAAAGTAAGTTACATACAACATGCTTTCGAACATGCACCTAATCAATACATTCTTCTTAAATATTTAACTAACTTTATGAAGGATTAGAAGAATGTATATTCAGAAATTAATTGACCCCCTGTTCAGAATTATTTGACCCCCCATTCAGGCTAATTGACCCCCCTAAAGAGCAAGTTTTTGTCTGACATTCCGGCAATATTGACCCCCCTGGGAGAAAATATTATCTGACATTCCGGCATATTGACCCCCTTTGAACGGACTGTTTTTTTGCTTTGCAAGAAAAACAGATGCGATGGCAAACAGGACAATAGAAATGGAGGTAATAAAACAAATCGGGATTTTAAGTAAACTGGGGTATGCTAAAAAGGCAATAGCCAGGGAACTTAACTTATCTAAAAACACCGTCAAGAGTTATCTTGCAAAAAACGATGAAATAACAGTACAACAACAAAACTCTCGCAAGGAGACCCTGTTTGACTTATTTCCTTACGTTAAAAAAGAGCTTGGACGCAAGGGGGTTACCAGACAGATATTATGGGGCGAATACCGTTTAAAAAACCCTGACGGGTATTGTTACGGGCATTTTTGTGAATACTTAAATCTATGGCTTCAAAATAAAGATGCATCTCTTCATATTGAACAGATTGCCGGGGATAAATTATATATTGACTTTACAGGTTCCAAGCCATCAATTGTTGACACCGATACGGGTGAAATAAGAGAAGTAGAGGCTTTTGTATCAGTTCTTGGGTTCAGTGGCAAAACCTATGTCAGGGCATGTGAAAGCCAGAAAAAAGAGAATTTTTTACCAAGCATCGTGCATTCTCTAAACTACTATGGAGGTGTTCCGAATGTTTTGGTTCCTGATAATCTTAAACCCGGAGTTGACAAGGCCAATCGTTATGAAGCGGATATCAACAAAGATCTTCTTGATCTTGGCAATCATTACGGTATGGCTATACTTCCTACCCGCAGCTGTAAGCCCCGCGACAAGGCATGGGTAGAGCGAATGGTTCAGATCATTTATACACGTATTTTTGCTCCACTTCGTAATCGGGTGTTTACAAGCCTGGATGAGCTGAATGATGCCATCTTTGAGCTTCTGGAGGTTCACAACAGTCTTCCCTATCAAGGCAGAGAAGAAAGCCGCAATGATCTGTTCGAGACCAGTGAGAGAACTCTTCTGAAACCATTGCCCCAGGAGCGTTGGGAACTGAAAGAATACCTTCAGGTTAAGGTTATGAAAAACTGCCATGTCCAATTGCACAAAGACCGGCATTACTATAGTGTTCCTTATCAATATATCGGTAACAAGGTTAAGATAGTTTATACTGCAACACATGTTAGTGTATATCTCGCAGGAGAGCGTATTGCTTACCATTTGCGAGATCGCAGGCCTCATAAGTACACAACGGTTAAAGAGCATCTTCCTTCAAGTCATCAGTTTGTAAGCGAATGGAATCCATCGAAGTTTATTGAGTGTGCCGGTCACATTCATCCAGATGTAAAAGCTTTTATAGGTCGTGTACTTGAAAATAAATCTTACCCCGAGCAGACGTACAGAAGCTGTGTCGGGATACTATCCTTTGAGAAGAAAGCAGGTCGTGATCGCCTTATATCTGCTTGTCAGAGAGCAACCGCCTTTGGTGCATTCAACTATAAAGTAATAGAACAGATTATCAATAATAAACTTGATCGTTTAGACACTAAAAAAGAAAATTTAACTCTGCCTTTGCATGAAAACATACGAGGAGCAGAATATTATAAATAAACCAAATTACTATCAAGCCAATGACACATGAAATCCAGCATTTAATGCAACAATTAAAACTCCCGGGAATGAGAGCTGCTTATGAAGGTATTGTATCAACAAAAAACATGCAATCAATAGATAATGATGAGTTGCTCAATCTTTTATTACAGGCGGAATGGGATGAAAGAGAAAACTTAAAAGCCAGCCGCAGATTACAGAATGCAAAGTTCCGAATGAGGGCCAGCATGGAAGAAATAGACTTCTTTACTTCACGTGGCTTAAACAAAACACAGCTACTTCGTTTTACTGATGGAAGCTTTGTAAAGAAAGGTGAAAATGTTCTAATCACCGGTCAAACAGGTGTTGGTAAAAGTTATATCTCATCTGCACTTGGGCATCAGGCTTGTCAGCTTGGTTATAAGGTTAACTATTTTATTGCACAGAAATTATTTACAATGCTCCGTATGTCAAAAGCTGATGAGTCATATATCAGGCAAATTAAGCGTATCGAAAAACAAGATCTGATCATCATTGATGATTTTGGCATGCAGCCTCTGGATGACATGACCCGGATGATGTTACTTGAGATTATTGAAGACCGTCACCAGAAAAGCTCAACTATTATAGCATCACAATTACCTGTAGATAAATGGTACGATGTAATAGGAGAAAGCACTATTGCTGATGCAATACTTGACCGACTGGTGCATACTTCTCACAGAGTAGAATTATCGGGTGAATCGATGAGGAAAAAGAAAAAAGAGTAAATTTGATTAATATTAAGCGTTCATTGTAAAACCGTTCTTCGGTTGCCCTTCGGGGATGTTGCCTCCGGCATGGGGGTCAATTAGCCTGAATGGGGGGTCAATATGTCCTGAATAAACAAAGAATGTTAAATTAAAGCAAAATGAAGATTAAAATAGCAATAGTTACGCTCATTTTAAGCCAATCTGTAATTGCTCAAATTCCAACTAATTCTGGATTTGCATTATCTAAAGAATATAGTCAAAGTATTTCTATTGACAAAGCAAAAGACTTTGCCATAAAGGAAATTTTTAACAGTCCAGAGGATGTAGGTCTATTTGAATTTGACCTGTTGGACGACTTTACCAATGGAGAATTAACTACATTATTTTTCAGTTGCAAAGAAAAAAATAAAGAAGGTATAATTCTGGGATTTTATGGTGATTACTGGAATGATGCTGGAGATATTTATCGAGGTTTTGTTTTTAAAAACATTCCAAAAGAAAAAGCCACAGAACTTTTAAATAAAATTTCGAAAACAATTGAAGAACAACAAGAATATCTATCAAAGAATACGGATAATAATGTGTATTTCCAATGTGATGATATTTCAGTAGTAATATATAAAAGTTTGGGAATTAAGATAAGAATTTCATGGAATAGTTTTGATGCTGTATGGGAACATTTAGCATTCACAAGAATTAAAAATAGTTTTGAAAAGGACTTAAAATGAGCATTCCAATCCACAATACCACCTGCAAAGTTTAAAATATTCGTATATCCTTCTACGAGAAGAAATTCTATGGCTTCATGATTACACAATCGCACAAAACCTACATTAGTTAGAAGGACATTACTCTATAGAGATTCATAATCTTCAGTTTCAATCCTTTGTTATTTAAGCCAAATGTGCTGAGAAAATGCCATTCTGCGAGAATTTGTGTGTTCGTAATTAGAAATAATAGTTTCATTTGTAACAGTTAACAATTGTAACTATATTTGTAATAATAAGTCTATCAGAAAGAAATGGCAAAAACAGCAGAAGAAACAATAATAGAACCTGTTGGACATATCGCAAGCAATATACATCGGATGTTCCTGACAGTACTCAATAAATATCTTGCCGATGTGGATATTAACCGCTTTTATTATCCCATATTATTTATTGAATCCAGCAAGGGCAACCTTACACAACAGGAATTGGCAGGGAAATTAGGGTGCGATAAAGTACAGGTAGTGAGAATAATTGACTACTTGTCAGAGAATGGCTATGTAACACGTGTAAAAAACACCCGTGACAGAAGAAAGTATGGTTTGGAAATCACAGAGAAGGCTAAAAATATCGTTCCTGATATCAAAAAAGCGATTCAAAAAGCAAATGCACTCGTGTTGAATAACTTGTCAGAAAAGAAGATTGCTGACTTGTATTCCACGCTTAAAATAATGGAACAGAATCTTTCATCCTTTAAAAACCAAACAATGCCATGAGTAGTAAAAGAAATAATGCTCTTGCAAGAATTTTCGTTCTTATTCTGTTCTGGAGCATAGGAATCTTCTCTTTTGGGCAAGCAAATAAAGGTTTTTCAGTTTCAGGTTCACTCATTGATTCATTAAGCAAGCAGCCGCTTGAGTATGCTTCTGTAGCCATATACAAATCAATCGATAATTCATTGGTCACAGGTGCACTCACCAATGCAAAAGGTGTATTTACTATCAATAACTTAACTGCTGGTAAGTATCTGTTAAAATCAAGTTTTGTTGGGTACAGAACTAAAATTACAAATATTGAAATCAATGATGCTTCTTTAGAATTATCACAACCAATCCTGATAAATAGCACTTCGCTTTTTCTTAATGAAGTTCAGGTAATCGGTAAGCAGAATGAAAAGCAAATTACTATTGAAAAAACTAAAATAAATGTTGCCCAAAATATTTCTGCTGTTTCGGGCAATGTTACAGATGTTCTTAAAAGTCAGTCATCTATAAACTTTAATGCTGAAAACAACATTTATTTAAGGGGAAGTGGGAATGTCTTAATCCTTATTGATGGCAAACCAACGACCATCACAACGCTTAACTCTATCCCTGCTTCAAACATCGAAAGTGTAGATATAATTACTAATCCTGATGCTAAATATGATTCTGAAGGTACAGGTGGAATAATTAACATCATCATGAAGAGACAAAGTGGTTCGGGGATGAGTGGTGCTGTTTCTTTAAATTATGGATTTAATAACCGAGTAAATGGTGGATTGAATTTTAATCTAAGTAAAGGTATATGGGATGTTGGGTTCAATTACAATGGTAAATATGAACAAATGAATGTTCATAGTAATTTAACTCGTCAACTATATACAGAACCTTTATATGTTGAACAAGAAATCAATTCAACTCAGAAAAGTCCTACTCATGCAGCAGCACTAATGATATCTGCAAAGCCTACCGCAAAAGATATTATTACATTAGGAGTTAAATTAATGAATCCTGATGCTTTCAATACTCAAAATATTTCTGGAAGGCAAGTTCAGGACAATTTGCCTGATTATATATACAATCGAAGGAATGAAATTACATGGGACAGAAAGGTAATTGAATCCACCATGTCCTACAGAAAGATTTTTGAAAGTAACAAAAACCAAATTTCCTTTGATGCTTCTTATTCTCGTACAAAAGGGTCAAGACCAGCAGAATATTATATTGAAGACCAACTCCTTCAAAAATCATCTGGCGGTGGTGCTCCAACCAATGCAACCATTCAGGCTGATTATTTCAAATCTTTATCCCATTCGGGAAGAATTGAAAGCGGACTAAAAGTATTTTCAAGATGGAATAGTTTCAACTATTATTTTTACGATTTAGATACTGTCACAAACCAATGGATAATTAATCCTGAATTTAGTAACGACTTAGAGCACAAAGAGTACATTTATTCGGGTTATTTAATGTACTCCGATAGCCTTTTTAAGAAATTGTATTATAAAATTGGTGCTCGCTTAGAATACAGCACATCAGATTTAATTCAGAAATCAATCAACGAAGAGATTTATGCCGATTATCTTTTCCCATTCCCGTATTTTCTCTTAAAACATGATATTAATAAATATCAGAGTGTGGCATTAAGTGTTAACCGAAGAGTTACCAGACCAACATATCCGCAGTTGAATCCTTTCATAAATGTTATTGACCAAATGACTTATGAAACAGGAAATAAGAACCTGAGACCTGAGATTTTGGATAAAGTTGAATTCAATCATTCATGGATAAAGGAAAAATATCAGTTCAGGAGTAATTTATATTATAGTTCAATAAAAGATTTTATTTCGCAAGTTTCTTTACTTTCTTCTCCTGATACACTCGTGATAACCTACGTAAATGGCGACAGGCAAAATAAAATAGGGGCAGACATAGATATAACCTATAAATTCAATAAAGTATTCTCTATAAATCCGAGTTTTTCTCTGTTTTACACAAAGTCATACGGACAATATAGGGAGATAGATTTAAGTTTTAACGATTTTGCATGGAATGGAAATATAAAAATGACAATAAAACCCGACCAAAAGACTGACATTCAGTTCTTATTAAACTATAATTCACCAGTTGTAATACCACAGTATAATTTAAGCGAAATCTATTATGCTGATATTGCATTTAAGCGTAGTTTTTTGAAGAACAGATTGGCTTTAAGTCTATCTCTTACTGATATTTTTAATACCAGAAAATGGATTGTTCAATCTGATAATAGTGTATTTAAATTATACAATTCAAGCAAAAATGAAACACGTATTTTTTGGATAGGGATTACCTATAATATTAATTCATTTAAGCCATCAAAATCACAAAATAGCGGGACAGAAAGCGACAACGCAATAATTAAACTTGGACAGTAATAATTAAAATGGATTTTTGGCAGGCGGCACGACCATTCAAGATTTTTATATCAAGGTTTTTATAATGCAAAGATGCTTATTTTATCAATTTTAACACTCTGTTTCATAGTTCTTTCTATACTCTTCGACTACCAGAAAACCATTAGAGGAATAAAGAAAGGGATGAAAATGTTTATTAATCTTTTTCCGATTTTGTTATTGATGCTTGCACTGGTAAGTATTGTGCTTTTTCTAATTCCTAATGAAACACTGGTTCGGTATATGAGTGAAGGTTCAGGTGTTAAAGGATGGATTACTGCAGCAGGGGTGGGTTCAGTTGCCCTAATACCCGGTTTTATCGCTTATCCCCTTTGTGGAATTCTTATTAAAAGCGGAGTGGCTTATCCAGTTATTGCTGTCTTCATTACAACCTTAATGATGACTGGCTTTATTACTCTAATGATGACTGGCTTTATTACTCTTCCTGTTGAAGCAAAGTTTTTCGGATGGAGAACAAGTATTATCCGAAATCTTTTCAGTCTGGTTGCAGCATTATTTATCGGATTATTAATGTCGCTATTCCTGTGAAAGAGTTAAAGAAATATATCTTCCCGTTGGTTTTTCTGACCTTTGTCGGACTTTCTTATGTTTTCCACTTTCCCTCTGGTAAACAAATAGGATTGAATTTCTGGATGTTTTTCAAAGAGATGATTTTATTCCTGCCACTGATGTTCATCCTCATCGGACTTTTTGATGTTTGGGTTCCACGGGAAAGAATAGAAAAACATATTGGGCAGGAGTCGGGATGGAAAGGCACAGGACTTGTCATCCT
>JBGOZX010000153.1:0-10094 GCA_041480425.1 Bacteroidia bacterium | reverse complement strand
TTGAAGGAAATTGTTGTTGGCATTCATGATCAGGTTCCTCAAAATGATTTAAAAATCAACAGCAATCCCGCTTTCCTGGACGATATTCCCTATATTGTTCAATATAAGGAAAGTAACTTCCATTTTCTGAACCGGATAGCCGATAAATATGGAGAATGGTGCTACTATGACGGTGCTGAACTCAATTTTGGGCGGCTGAACAAAACCAAAAAGGTGAAAGTGCCGGTCGACAAATGTTTATCTGACTTTGAGTTTTCGGTCCGCCTGCACAATATTAACCATAAATCTGTTACATACAATTATCTGGAAAACAAAGCTTATTCACAGGAAACCGGTAGTATTCAAATAAATGATCTTGACACATATGGAGATCAGGCCTTAACGCAATCAGATAATGTTTTTAAGCAGAAAAACACTTTATACTCAACCGGGTATTTTAAAAATGAAAGAGATTTTAATGACAAGAATGAAACAAAAAAATTTGAAACTACCAAAGATTTAATATTCACTGAAGGAGTATGTGATGATCCCTATATCAACGTAGGTTCTATAATTGATATTACAGGTGAACCAGCTAAGCAGGAGAATTATGGTGAGTTTATCATTACCTCGTTGAATCACAGCATCGATGTAAGCGGTAATTATGTAAATCATTTCACTGCGATACCGGCACAGGCTAATATTCCCCCCGTTAACAGGAACATCGTTTTGCCGAATTCGGAAGCGCAACCGGCTGTAGTTACTGACAATAATGATCCCGAGAAACTTGGCCGGGTAAAGGTAAGATTCTTCTGGCAGACAACCGGTGATGATTTCCCCTGGTTGCGGCTCATTCATCCATATGGCGGCAAAATGAGCGGTGGTGACCAGCATGGATTTTATTTTGTTCCGGAAGTGGGTGATGAAGTAATGATAGGATTTGAGAATGATAATCCCGATAAACCATTTGTAATCGGCAATGTATATCATAAGAATTCAAAACCCGATCATTGGTATCATGCCAAAAACAACATAAAATCGATCCGGACACGAAGCGGAAATCAAATCATTTTTATTGACGAAAACGGGCATGAAGAAATCAGAATTCTAAATAAAGATGATTCTTCTCCAACAAATGAAATTTCGTTAAGTCTTAGTAACAATGGTAAGATAACAATAAAATCGGCAGGAGAACTGGAAATCTCGGCTGAATCAATAAAAATTTCTGCGCAAAATGACATTACCATTGATTCAGGGCAAAACACCAAGCTTACTGCAAATGATTATACCCTGGATGCCAATAACGGAATACAGCTTAAGGGGCAACAATTAAATATTGAAGGAACCAATACATCGATGAAGGGGCAAACTGAATTAAAATTGGAGGGGGCCCAGACAAAAATTGAAGCGACTGTTTTAAAAATGGAAGGTAGTGGCCAGGCTGAACTGAAAGGGACAATGGTAAAAGTTGAAGGAACTGCATCAACTGAAATTAAAGGAGCTTTGGTAAGAATAAATTAATACGGTGTATTTTGAGATACTATTATTCAATACCATTTGATGCAAAGGCAGTAGTTGATAAACAGAAACATCCTTTATGCGAAGTAAAAGAGTCCATTCAGATGAACATTAATTTAATCATTAAAACTCATTTCCGGGAATGCAGATTTAATAGTTCATATGGGTGTTTTATCTGGAATAAGGATTACAGTACAGTTACAAACGTTTCAAAATGGAAAGATGAATTGAAATCGCTTATGCTATCCTCTATAGAAAAAAATGAGCCACGTATTGAAAACGTCAAGGTCAATCTGGATATGGAAGAGGCAGAGATCTGGGAAAAGTTCAAAAATCAACCCTCAAAACTTAAGAATAAGTTAACCATAAGCATCACGGGTATCATAAAACACCTTAACGAACCTTTTGAACATTTTGAATATTTGTTTTTTAGCCCCTTATCAATAGGATAAGTACTCTTATGGATTTAAAAAAGAATAAGAAAGAGGTTGTACAGAGCAGGTTAAAACAAACCGCTGCAAAAATATGGGGTTACAGGGAATCGGAAACGGAAGGTTTTGACCCGGTGATTGATCTGCTATTCGGCGCGTGTTCTTCAGAGTTTGAACGATTATCCACCGAGCTGTATATTTCACAATCGAGGATACTTGAGAAAATCGCGCAGATTTTGTTGCCTGAAATTAATTTGCGCCCCGCTCCAGCTTATGCTATCCTTCAGGCAAAACCGGTTAATGCCGAACGGTTTGCCGATCAGAGCGATCAGTTTGTTTTTGAAAAGGAATTCACGGATAATTCTTCCAACAAAGCTGAACAAAAAAAAGTCTTTTTTTCGCCCACATCCGCTTTCCGGTTAATCGATGCAGAAGTTGCACTGATGGCTACTTCACGTGAGATTGTTCAGATCAACGACCTGCTGAAAGAAACTCTTGTCAGGTCGAATACACAGCAAATTCCTCACCAGAATAAGCTTTGGTTAGGTATAAAAATGAATCCGTCAATAAAGACACTGAGAAATATTTCTTTTTATTTCAATTGGTTTAACAATCCCGAAAAGACTTATTTGCTGAAGTTACTCCAACTGACCCAATGGTTTGCTAACGGGAAAAAAATCAGAACAAAAAGTGGGTTCAGTGATGAGGTCGAACGTAAGTACAAAGCAGCAACCATTGATATTACGAGCTTTTTAGATATCAACCTGAAAACGGAGAAAAAAATTAATCTTTTTTTTGAAGATAGTTTTATAACCATAACCGAGGACATTTTACCGGATGCAAGAAAATATCCTCCTGAATTCATAGAGTTCTTTGCAAATGATGAACTGGAGAAATTAAATGAGGAGCTCAACTGGATAGAAGTCGAATTTCCTGAAATATTTCCTGTTGAATTCCTTGCTTCAGTCTTTTGCTCCCCTAATGCATTTCCTGTTTTAAACAGAAGGCTGCATAATTCAAACCGACCTTATACACTGAATGCAGACCTGAACATTTTTCCAATCCTTTCTGAAGATTTGTTCTTTACCATCCGGAATATTATCAGCAGTAATCATATCAATTACCAGGAAGTGCCATTCAAAAAAGCAAGTGATTTTGCACCTGGTACATACACAGTTCGTTCCAAAGGTGTAAAACGGTTTGATGAGCGGGATGCCTATGAATATGTGGAGTACTTACTGGAACTGTTAAGGGAAGAATATGTAGCCTTTAAATCGGTTGGCGGCTCACTGATCGAGAAAGAGTTAAACGATCTTCTCGTGATCATCAACAGGCTGCGTTTAAACGTATTAAAATCAAATGAGATTAAATCCAATACTCATTTTATTATCATGAAATCAGAAATCGTTGAAGATGTCTGGCTTGAGTTTTGGTCAACAACCGGCACCTTTTGCAATAATATTCCGGTGGGAATCTCTGGTTTTCACAATGATTTTGACAAAAAGTGTCTGAGATTGCTCACCTCCACGGCGGGTGGTAAAAATCCTCCCGACCAGTTGGAGCGGACATTTCTGTTTAAGAATGAACTTCTTACACGCGACCGACTCGTAACAAGGGAGGATATCAGGGTATTTTGTCAGGCTGAACTGGGGAGTGAACTAAGAGATGTTTCCGTCACTCAAAGTGCCATCATGGGACATAACCGGAATACTGGATTTCAAAATTGCATTCTTGTTCAGCTCGCTTTTAAAGATGGAAAAAGTGTTGTTGAAAAGGAAAGCATTGTCAACCATATGGAGAAATCACTGCAACAAAAATCATCATGTATTTACAACTATAAAGTGGAATGTGTTGATTAAAAAACAGGAAAATATCGATTTTTTAGCTGAAGTTATTGCGAGTCATCTTGTAGCCAACAAAAAAATCAATGACTCCAATATCTACGTTCATTTTCTGGGCGTTTTTAAACGTTTTTTTTCAAAGGATATCGAAAAGATCGATGTTCACCGAAATGAATCTGGAGAGAAGGAGTGGGACCTGTTTTTACATCGTGAAGGCTTTTATGATATGTTACCTGAAGGTTTTTTTCACTCCCATACAAGAAAGTATTTTAAAGACCATCGGGAGACTATTGAGGAATTCCGGCTGCACAGAAGAGAGGAGAAAAGCGCCCGACAATTCTTTATGCCTCTGGAGCAGGAATTCTTTAAACAGCTTGTTCATAAAGAAATTTTTGAACAAAACTTCTATTATGCACCTGAAACCATTCAGGAATTCATTGATTTTTATCACCTGAACAAGTTGGCCCTGAATATGTACCAGAAGGCCTCCTTATTTTTTATCATGCCCTATGCCTCAATGATTTCAGGTAACTTAGAACTTACCAAAACCTGTTTTGAGATTATCCTCCAGGAAATGGTACGGATAAAAACGCAATTTTCATCTGTAGTTAAAACCTGTAAGGATAACATCCCGGGTATAGGCAATAATGAATTGGGCAGAGATACATTACTTGGGCATGATTTTATCGACTTCAATCCTCAATTGTTGATAGAGATAGGTCCTCTGTCTGACAGTGACTTGCTATTAAATTTTTTATATGGCATGAACCGGAAGCTTATAGATTGGCTGATAGGATTGTTTATACAGGCTGATCTTACAACTCATGTCCTTGTTCTGTTGAATAAAAAGGATGAAACCTTTGTAATGGGTGAGAAAAGCTATGAAAGCCGGCTGAATTACAGTACTTTTCTTTAAACAAAAACAATATGCTACCAGAAAAAAGAAACCAGGCAATTAACTGGATAGATGGAATGAAGTTGAACAAAGACCATTTGGTCGGTCTTGACAACTGGATTGTCGATGGATTGAGAGATAATGCCTGCATGCAGATGACGGATTTCAATTATGGCTTGTTAGAAGGCACCGGAGAGAATGATTCTTCACTGAAATTGATGATCAATATCGATCAGAATAATCAGATCAATGTAAAATTGACAGATTGCCGCGCCCTGACAAAAGGAGGCATACGCATTGAGATCACTTCGCAAAACATCCAGATCTTTCAGTATCCCCTGGATAAATTAGCACTTGATTTTAATATTACAGAGGCATCCAACGAGATGTTTGATATCATTCTGGCTGTTTTCCCTGACAAAAGAATACCAGTGGGTCAGCCCAATGAAAATGAAATCCCTTTCAGACATCCCTATGTAATGCCAGAGTATCAGCTTCATGCTGTTCCGACAAAGCAGGTGAATGCTTCCCAGATGTGGAAGAATCACGTTACCATTGGTAAGTTTCAGGTTGTAGCCCGCGAAGTTCAATTCTATACCGAATACATTCCTCCCTGCACAAGGGTGGATGCTTATCCATCATTGCTTGAATGCTATTATAAATTTGAGAATACCCGTGAAAAAATTTCCAATGCCCTTGCAGAATATTTAAGAAAGAACCGCGCAAGTCAGAACAAACTTGAAACTAATTTATTGTATGTAATTGAGAAGTTACTGTTTTATTTAACTGTAAACACGAGCCGCTATAAATTAATGCTAAAATCGCAGGCTCCCATCTATTTTATTGAATTCTACATAAGCTTTGCCCGGATATTCAAATCTGCTTTAAGCTGGCTGTCAGAATATGACCGCGAAGAAGTGTTAAACCACCTGAGTCATTGGATCTCCTCACGGGATCTGGATAATGCTGCTTTCGAGCTGATGAATCTGGAATATGATCATCAGGATATTTATGCTTCTGTACAAAAGGTAGAGAAATACCTGAACCTGGTCCATGATCTTTTCGAAAAGATGGTATTTTCCGGTAAAGGGATTATTCCCGTAAAGGAAAGCATACCGCAAAGCAAACCCAAGCATGGACCCGTGATTATTAAGGATGGGAAGAGAATTAATTAAAAAAACGAGAAATGGGTAAACCAGCAGCACGTGTAGGCGATATGCACACCTGCCCGATGGTGACACCGGGAACTCCACCTGTTCCGCATGTGGGTGGACCTATATTGCCTCCCGGATGCCCGACTGTATTGATCGGGGGAACTCCTGCCGCCAGGATGGGCGATATGGCTACTTGTGTTGGACCTCCAGATTCTATTATTCTGGGGTCCGCCACTGTATTGATTGGCGGTCAACCAGCCGCACGCATGGGCGATCAGACTGTCCATGGAGGTATAATTGCTGTGGGATTTCCACAGGTATTGATTGGGGGATAAGAACATTTAGAATCATATAACTTAAAATCATGATAAAAATAGAAATGGTACAGGGGCAAGTAGATCTTATAAACAAGATAGACTTATCTACCAAACTGGTAAGAAATAGAATGGAAATAGACACATCAAAAGAATATCATTATGTGCTTAAATCCGGTGATGATTCGTGGGCTATTATTACAATAGATGGAAAAGATATTGTTCTGAAACCAAATTCAGAATTGAGCTTAACTAACAGTAAATCGAGAAGCAGGCTGCAGCCCTCATTCTCAAAATCTGTCAAAACATTAGTGGGAAAAGTCTGGGCCGGGATGGGAGGGGAGCCTGAAAAAGATGATTACACTGGAAGTGGAGGTGGTGTGAGGGGTTAATACCATTCTTTTATTATCTTTTATATAATGGGAATGTTCATAGATTTTTAAAAGTCCTCAGAATTGTGAGATCAATAGTTTTACCAACCCAAATCTGGCGCTTTTGCAAAGCCTTTGGAATTGCTTCTATTCAAGTCTGGTGACATAGATAAGTTCTTTATTGCCAGAATAGTCTTTGGCAGATGAATGTAAAGAAGTTATTGTTTTCTCATTTTATTTATTGATAACTCTTTATCGGTTACAAAACCATTAAACAACTGCCACGCTTTGCAAAAGCTCTCTGGTTGGGATAATATTAAAATTAAACCTGTTGGAAGAAATTATGATTTATATTGCATGATTAAGAGTAAATTTTTCAGCTATGGCACTTAAAGAAACACCAAGGGGTAAGGATCTTCCTTTACCAAAAGACTATAGACCGCAAAATGGCACACCATATAAAGTCCAAGATGGTGATGATTGGGTAAAAATCGCTAAAAGAAGAGGTATTAAAGTATGGGAACTGATATATTTTAACTTCAAAACTACAAATCCCAGGGAAGTTAATTTTTATCTGGAACGCAATGTTGGTTGCCCAGAGGCTCCTGATAAGAAAAATTATATGTTTAGTTCAAGCTCAGCCCCAGGTATTATATATATACCAGCCAAAGATACAGGCATCATCGATGTTGTTGATGCGACAGTAGCATTTGACGAAAGAGAGGTTCGAGTTATAAGTTCATCTGGCTTAAATCCTATTGTTCTTAAGAGTATGTCTGGCGCTGTGGAATATATGGTTCAACAGATTAAGGCCCGTGTCCGAGTCCAGGGATTCATCACATTATTGCGTTTTCATGGCCATGGGGCATCTGGTGGCATAAATCTTGCGGCAGGACAAGAAGACTTTGATGAACATCATTCGGGTTTTTCAAATGTGAATTGGATATCAGTATCAGCTTCTCTTGCCCAACTTAGACCATATTTTGCTTCTCAGGGCCGGGTGGAATTGCATGGATGTAATGTTGCTCAGGGCGCTGCAGGCTTATTATTTCTTAGAAGATTAGCAAAAATATGGAGAGTACCGGTTTCTGCGGGTGAGGAAAAACAATATGCTGGAAACGAATTTAATCAATTTGTTTTCGAAGGCCCGGTTTATACTGTTTTACCCAATGGAGTAATGATGAGCGGTATTCCATGATAAACCCAGGCTATTCGTTCCCTTAAATCCTATCCTAATCCAGTTAATTCAAATCATTCACAAAGGAACCGTAAACTGATCTTGCCAACATAACTAATGAACAAAGGAATCCGAATGATCAGCTATGATCTATTAGAAAAGAAATTCTAATGAAGTCTTTTAATAAGATTTTGAAGGCCTTTTGTCCATTTCTATAACCTAAATATCAGAGACCTGAATTCTTAGCCCCGGGATAGACCTTAAAAGGGTGTAAGGGTATTTTCTCCTAATAGTTTAGCTCAACCCTCCAATAATATTGTAATTTCATATTTTTCTTTGTAAATTAGTCTTTTGGTTTATAAATAATTAAATTGCTCAGGTTTAGTATTATCTGCTGAAATAATGGGTGATACCAGCCAAATATTCATTTCTGAAAATGACTTCAGGAACCGATATCAGTACTCACAAAAAGACTTATTGGGGGAAGGTGGATTTGCACAGGTCTACAAAGCATACGACAAACAATTTAAAGAGTATGTAGCCTTGAAATTTTATAACAAAGGTGAGGAGGGGAAGTACGATGTTTTACACGAGATGAAAGACTCCCGGAAATTCTCGCACAAAAACATAATAAGAATTCATGATGCATTTATTGTAAAATTTGAGAATACATTTGGACATTCATTAGTCCAGGTTGGAATACTGGAATATGCTGATGGAGGGAACCTGAGGGATTTTATCGGTACAACACCGTCAGAATCGAAGTTTCTTGATGTTCTGGTTGGTATATTAAGCGCCCTTGAATATCTGCATAAGGATAAAAAGATTATCCACAGAGATTTAAGTCCTGAAAATATCCTGATGTTCATTGAAGGTGATAATTGGATACCAAAGATCGCAGATTTTGGCATTTCCAAGAAAGTAGATGTTGTTTCTGATGCCAAAGATCAGCAAAAGTCTGCCCTGCTTCTTGGAAAAGTCTCTTATATGGCCCCTGAACAATTTTATCCGGAGAAGTTCGGGATTTATGGGGCGATTAATACAAATGTTGATCTATGGTCCTTTGGAGTCATCTTATATGAACTTTTTACACATAAGAAACCTTTTGGTGCTGATGCACAGGATAATCCTTTAAAAACTATTCAATCGATAACCAACGATCCAATACCCAACCTTAATGAAATTCCTGATCCATACCGTACTGTAATAAGAAAATGCCTCGAAAAAAATGCAAACTCAAGAGTGAAAAGTGCAACAGAGCTGGCATCAATATTAAATAAATCTCCGTTTATTTCCGAGCATAAACCTGCCGCAACAGTCGCGATAACAGATTTTAAACAAAATGGGAGAAAACAAATCTACCTTTATTCCAGCCTTGCAGCTATCTTGATTTTATTTATTGCGGGGTATTTTATTTTTAGAAATGAACCTGCTCCAAAACCTGATCCATTTATAGTACATGCTGGAATAATATCATTAATGAAACAGGAAAAGTATTACCTGGTGATAGATTCTATTAACATGTTACCTGGCGAACTGAAATCACAAAAAATCTTTGTTGATATGCTTAAACAAGCCAAAGATTCAATTCAGTCATTAAAAGTTGACTCGTTAATGATTTTGGGCAACCTATCGTTTAATAAGAAAGATTTTAATCAGGCATTAAAATATTATAATATCATAGTGACTGATTATGATCTTGCAGATAACATGGCTCAAAGTAAAATTAATAGAATCAATGAAGTAAAAGATTCCCTGAAAAGATCATTAATTTTAGCGACCTCAACCCAACTTACCGTTAGTAATGAGAATGAAAAGATCAAAGAGAGACCCAAACTGCCTCTGGATAATAAAAAGGTGGATAATAAAAAACCAGATAATAAGTACAGTTTTACAATAAATAAGCCACCTGATAAGGAAAGGATTAAATTCTTAAGTATTGAGAATATTGATAAAAATACTATAATATATTTAGAACTTATTGCTACTGATAATCCTCTTGCAATTTTTGGACCTGGACACGAAGATGCATATTATATCAGGTACATTCCTAATAAAAGAGAATTACCCTTGAAGGGTATAGAAGGGATCAACTCCGGGAAAATTAACAAATTAGAAAAAACCACAGTTATTAAACTAATATTTGATAAACTTCCTGATGATGTAAATGAGTTTGACTTAATTGCAGGGAAGGAAAGACAAGATGAGAGTATTCCTTATTATAATTTTTATGGTATTAAATTAAATAAATGAAAACCGGAATGAAAAAACACTTCTTAGTTCTTATGATCTGTATATGTGCAATTATTTCTTACTCGAGAGCTCAGACAGGTAAAGAATCATCTGCCATACCATTATTAAATGAAGGTGAATCCATTTGTAAGAGGTTAAATGAAAACTCTAATGTTAGAAGA
>JBGOZX010000152.1:0-10207 GCA_041480425.1 Bacteroidia bacterium | reverse complement strand
CTTCCAGGGATCACCTGTTTGTGTCCCTATGGACATGGCAGGTGCTTGTATTACTATGGTAAGCGTGATGTCTGAAAGAAGGATGAACCGTCTGAATAACCAGGCTCTGAGTGTGGGATTGCCTGATTTCCTTACTAAAGGTGCAGGTATGTTTTCTGGGATGATGCTGAGCCAGTACACAGCCGATACTCTGATTGTCGAACAAAGGATGCTTTCATCACCGGCTTCAATTCAATCGATACCTGCAGCAGCCGACCAGGAGGATTTTGTGTCGATGGGTATGAATACGTCAATAAAGAACAACCAGATACTTGACTGTGCGTACGGAATTCTTGGAATCGAATTCATGGCAGCAGCCCAGGCTCTTGACTTCAGGAAAGAAGAATATAGCTTCGGCAAAGGAGTACAGACAGCAAAGGATGTAATCAGAAAATATGTTGATTTTCTTGATATTGATCGGCCATTGTATCCCGATCATACAGCTATGAAGGAGCTTGTAAAATCCTGTGAAATACTAACTGAAGTTGAGAAAGTTATAGGCAGCCTGGAATAAAAATCGAACTATCTTTGTATAACATAAACTAAATTCTATGAAAAGATCTATTTTATTTATCATTATTGCAGTGGCCATGTCAATTTTATGGTCATGCACCTCAAAAAAGGAAAAGATGGAGAAACGAATGAAGGAGTTCATCTCCGTTTACGAGTTAAAGGCAGTACCTCTTTACCGCGAATCTGCCCTGGCATCATGGAACGCAAATATAACCGGTACCAACGAAGATTGGGCAAAGAGTGAAAAAGCATCCTTTGAATTTGCAAAAATATTCTCCGACAGTACAGCCTTTGCTGACCTCAAAGAGATAAAGGAATCGGGGCTGGTTCAGGATTCAATCCTAGCCCGTCAGCTTGAACTCCTTTATAATGCTTACCTGGGAGGACAGGTTGATACCTCCCTGATCGCCGAACAAATCAGAATGGAGACTGGGATCAGTAAAAAATACTCGAACTTCAGGGCGAACATAAACGGTAAAGAGCTATCAGATAATCAGATAGAGGATAAACTTAGAAACTCAACCGTAAGTAAGGAACTGCAGACTGCATGGGAAGGACATAAGATGATTGGTCCTGTTGTAGCTGAAGATATCATAAAACTTGTTAAGCACCGCAATACGATTGCACAAAAGATCGGGTTCAGTAACTATCACGAGATGAGCCTTAAGCTTTCCGGACAGGATCCGGTTGAGGTTACTGCAATCTTTGATGAACTCGACAATCTGACCAGGGATAACTTTGCGCATCTTAAAGGGGAAATAGATACATATTTCGCAAAACGTTATAAAATAAGCACTTCGGAACTGCGCCCCTGGCATTACCAGAACAGGTACTTCCAGGAGGCACCAAAGATATATCCTGTTGATTTTGACAAATATTATGAGAAACAGGATCCTGTGAAACTTGCTTCAGCCTTTTATGACGGGATAGGTCTTAATGTAGATGCAATAGTTGCAAAGAGCGACCTTTATGAGAAACCAGGGAAGAATCAGCATGCTTTCTCTACTGATATCGACAGAGCAGGTGATGTACGTACTCTCGATAATATTAAACCAGACTCCTACTGGATGAACACAATACTTCATGAACTTGGGCATGGTGTTTATTCTTATTATACTGACAGGACTTTGCCCTTTACGCTCAGGGATGCAGCTCATACATTTACAACCGAGGCCATTGCTAACCTCTTTGGTCGCCTGGCAACCGATCCTCAGTGGATGCTGAACATGGGAATCATCGATGCTAAAGAAAGTGAAAAGATTGCTGATGACAGCCGCAAGGCACTACGTCTCCAGATGCTTGTCTTCAGCCGCTGGGCACAGGTAATGTATCGGTTTGAGAAGTCAATGTATGAAAACCCTGACCAGGATCTGAACCAGCTCTGGTGGAATACTGTTGAAAAATACCAGATGCTCGCTAAACCTGAAGGCCGTAATATGCCTGACTGGGCGACAAAGATTCATGTGGCACTTTACCCTTGCTACTACCATAATTACCTTCTGGGCGAGCTTCTGGCATCACAGTGGTATAGCTATATTACAACCAATATATCTAAAAATCAGTCGTTTGTTGGCGACAAAACTGTTGGAAACTATCTAAAAGAGAAAGTATTTATGCCCGGTGCAAGATACTACTGGAACGATATGATTGAAAAGTCAACAGGAGAAAAACTCACAGCAAAATACTATGCGAAACAGTTTGTTCAATGACAACTCCATTATCAGGAGAATAAGATTGCTTCGTCCAGCCGCAGACGTGACTCGCAATGACGGTTAACATATATTAAATCCCCTCCTGGGAGCGGGTCAGGGGTGGATTATTTGAAGATAAAAGCAATAATTTAAAATAAATAATATGAAAAAGGGACTAATACTATTGATAGCGGTTGTGTCAGCCTGCACATCACCTCAGACGAAAAAGGAAATAGTAATTGCAGCCGGATTTATTGATGAATCAACCATTAATGCTGTAATTGATAGTGTTAAAACAGCAAATCTGTCAGTTGATCTTACCCTTCTTGATAAGGGTGTGAAACATGCGGCTTCTCTTTGGAGAGAAAAGGATGGTACACCAGCGGATTATTCTGATTTTGTAAAAACAAATTACATCTCCGATCCCGGGAAACGTAAAGCTGTTTTTAATAAGATCTCCGGATATTTAGAGTCGATGTCAGGAAATTTTAATGAGATTACTCTCGACCTTAGGAAGACACTCGACCTCTCGTTAGGTGATATTGATGAAATTGACCGTATGTTTGGTAATTATTCAATTGATTCACATGTTCAGGAAGATTTCTATTCCAACAAGATTGCCTTTACCATCGCACTTAATTTCCCCTATTTTTCTCTTGCTGAGAAGGAGAAACTGGGACCAAAATGGAGTCGTGATGAGTGGGCTATGGCACGTCTGGGCGACATGTTTGTTTCACGGGTACCGGCCGAATTGAACCAGGCTGTAACAGTTGCTACAGGAAATGCGGAAATGTATATTGCTGAATATAATATACATATGGGCCATCTTCGTACAGACGATGGTCGCCAGATCTTCCCCGACGGAATGGTTCTCCTCTCCCACTGGAATCTTCGGGATGAACTAAAGGCTGACTATGCCGACAAAGAGAAGGGTCAGGAGAAGCAGGAGATGATTTATAAGGTTATGGAACGAATCATTAAACAGGAGATACCCGGAGTAGTTGTCAATAGTCCTGATTATGAATGGGCTCCGTTTTCAAATAAGGTCACAAAATCAGGCTCCCCTGTTGAGGCTGCAGCAGAACCTGATACACGCTACTCCCATGTAATCAATAACTTTCAGGCACTTAAAGCTCTTGATCCTTACAATCCTGAAATGAATACAGCCATCCTCCGTAAGTTTTCAGGGGAAATGGAAATTGCCCAGGAGGAGGTTGAAGTGCTTTTCGATTCCTATCTCAGCTCTCCTCAACTATCAAAGCTGGGTACCATTATAAAAAAGAGGCTTGGACGCGATCTGAGACCTTATGACATCTGGTATGATGGTTTTAAGATACGAAGCACAATCCCTGAAGAACTTCTTACATCAAAAACCTCAGCACTTTACCCCGATCCTGCTGCTTTTAAAGCCGGCATGCCTGATATGCTCAAAAAACTGGGATGGTCGCCTGAGAGAGCACAGTACATTTCTGACAAGATTGTTGTTGATCCAGCCCGGGGGTCCGGTCATGCCTGGGGTGCCGCGATGAAAGGATCGGTTTCCCACCTGCGAACACGTATCTCAGGGAAAGGAATGGATTACAAAGGGTATAACATTGCAGTACATGAGTTCGGTCATAACGTTGAACAGACTATCTCCCTGTACGATGTTGAAAATATTATGATATCCGGTGTGCCTAACACTGGTTTTACAGAAGCGCTTGCATTTGTTTTCCAGAGCCGTGACCTGATGCTTCTAGGGATGAAGGAGGATAATCGGGATAAGGAAAAAATGCAGACACTCGATAAAGCCTGGTCATTGATGGAGATAATGGGTGTTGGAATGATTGAGATGAAAGTATGGAAGTGGCTTTATGAGAATCCGGAAGCAACACCTGTAGAGCTTAAAGAACAGACCATATCTGCTTCGGTTGAGGTCTGGAACAAATACTTTGCACCTGTATTGGGGGTAAAAGATTCACCTCTCCTGGCAATTTACTCCCATATGATAGAGGTTCCGCTCTATCTGCCCAACTACTCTTATGGTCAGATAATTGAGTTTCAGATTGAAGAGTATCTGAAGGGTAAGGATTTTTCAGATGAGATAGACCGGATTTACAAACAGGGGAAACTGACACCTCAGCAATGGATGATGGGGGCAGTTGGTGAAAAGATTTCCGCACAACCAATCATAAGTGCCCTTGATGCTGGTCTGAAATGATATTTAATTTATTGTTATAAGGTTATTAAGTTATTAAGTCATTAAATGTGTCTGGCTAATCCCTGACTGTCTTTTATTAAAAAAATAATACCCTGATAACAAATAACCAATAACTTAACAATCTATAAACCCAATAAAGTATGAAAATCAAAATCAGCGATTATGCAACTTTTAACAAAGAATGGGATAGAGAAAAAACTGAAGAAAAAACAGATAAAATGCTGAAGAAAATCGGGAAGCTGCAACACAAAATGTACGCTCAGAATAAATTCAGCTTATTGATAGTTTTACAGGGTACCGATGCTTCCGGGAAAGATGGGCTGACCAGGGGCTTGCTGAAATACTGCAATCCGATCGGATTAAAACTTAAGAGCTTCAAGAAGCCGACCGAAGAGGAATATGCGCATGACTTCTTATGGAGGGTCCATGAAGTTGCTCCACGCAAAGGAGATTTACAGGTATTCATTCGCTCGCATTATGAAGATATCCTTGTTCCTTCTGTTGAAAAATTTATCCCTGCTGAGATTATCGAAAAACGCTATCAGTTGATCAACAATTTTGAAAAACTGGTTGAGCATAATGATACCAGGATTCTGAAATTCTTTATGTATGTTTCAAAAGAAGCTCAGAAAGACCGACTTATGGAACGGATCGAGTTGAAAGAAAAGCACTGGAAACATAAGGACGGCGACTGGGATACACGTGCGAAATTCGATGAATATATGGCTGTATATGAAAAGATTATAAATACCTGCAATGTAATTCCATGGCACATAGTACCATCCGACAAAAACTGGCAAAAACTTTATTTTGTTGCTGAAATAGTGTTAAAAACACTCGAAGAGATGGATCTGAAATGGCCCGAATTAATTACAGAAAAATTCAAATCCGGCAAATAAGATTTAACAATTTATTATATGGCAAAACACAATACACAACATGCATCATGCAGCACCCAACCTGATAATTTTTAAATGCATTTAAAGAGTTACTTCAGATAAACCTCCAGTACCGGAATTTCCACCGGCGGTTTCTGAACAGGCAGCTGAAGATTTATATCATTTTTACCTTCATCCCTTCCAGCAGAAAACCTGACCTCAGAAGCGTCATGAAGGAACTGAACATATTTAACCTTATCAGCCATATTTGTCAGGGTTAACCTGCCCATTGGATATGCCAACAGATGAATATATAACCGTTTTGTAACAGGATTATAAGTTAAAAGTGAATTAGCCGGTGCAGTAAAATCTGCAGGTGCTTCAGTACAATTGTATATTGAACGGTTGTTGAATTTCATCCATTCTCCCATGGATTTCAGCCTGTCCTGAGCTCTGTAATCAAAGACACCACGGGCTGTCGGTCCTACATTCAATAAAAGATTACCACCTTTACTTACCGATTCTATAAGCAGTTCGAGCAATTGAGCCGGACTCTTCCAGGTATATTCGTCGCGGAAATAGCCCCATGAACCGGAAAAAGTCTGACAGGTCTCCCAAGGAACTCTTTTACCGTTTAATTCCGGCCATTTTGTAACTTTTACCTGTTCAGGTGTTGTAAAATCCCAACCGCCTTCAACGTCTCTCAGATCGAGGCGATCATCAACAATTATTCCGGGTTGGAGTGAACGGGCCAATTTTAACAGGTTCTCTGAATCCCAGTCAGCACGGCCTTTCCCGTTCTTTCCGGGGAAAGAAAAATCGAACCAGATGATACTTATCTCGCCATAGTTAGTCAGAAGCTCTCTCACCTGGTTTTTCAAATATTCACGGTACTTATTCATATTACGGCCTTTATTCAGCCTGGCATAAGCTGTATCCGAATCCTGGCGAAGCGGATGACGGCTGTCGATAGTATAATCCGGATGATGCCAGTCTATCAGAGAATAATAAAACCCTACCTTTAGCCCCTCGGCTCTGAATGCTTCAACATATTCTTTAATCAGATCCTTTCCATAAGGTGTATTTGTCGACTTGTAATCTGTGAATTTCGAATCGAACAAACAGAAGCCTTCATGATGTTTGGCAGTTAGCACCACATATTTCATACCTGCTGCTTTGGCCATTTTTGCCCATTCATGGGGATCATACAGGTCGGGATTGAACGTTTCAAAGTATTTCTGATATTGCTCGTTAGTCAATCTTTCATAATTCTTCACCCATTCGTGACGGGCAGGTAATGCGTACAAACCCCAGTGAATAAACATCCCGAAACGGGCATCGGTCCACCATTTCATCCTTTGAGTTTTCTGAGCATCAGTTTCTTTTGGCAATTGGGCCAATGATAATTGGGAACTTATCATCAAAGAAACCAACAGGATGACTGCCATTAAGATTTTGTTTTTCATGTTCTTTTTCTTTGGTTATAAATTATAAGATCTATGATTTCTAAAGCCTGTAGCTTAGAATTTCCATTAAAGCCTCCGGAGTTAAATTTACAGGATTGTTTTTGTTTTCCGTTATTTTGCATAAAGATTCTATATCTTTTTCATCAAGACCAAATTGTTTTAAACCAGGTAATTGTAAGTCATAAGTCAGTTTATGGAGAAACCGGATAAAGCAGTCGATATAATAATTATCTGATTTACCATCTTCTGCAAGAAATAAACGACCCAGAAGAGCGTATTTTTCTAAACCACCCGGGTTATCACCATTTATTCTTAATTCCCTGACATTAATTTCATTAGCTGATGCCATAAGCGTTCCGCAAATCACACCGTGAGGGATATTATACATCCCCCCTATCGAGGAAGCAAAACCATGTACTACGCCAAGTCCGGCATTGGCAAGACAAATACCTGAAGTAAGTGCGGCAAAAGACATTCCTGTCCGGGCTTCAATATCTTCTCCATGTGAATAACTGCGTACAAGCGATGATTTTATGGCTTTAACTCCTTCCCATGCAAGTGCATCGGTATACTCATTTGATTTATCCGAAAGATAAGCTTCAGTAAGCTGGGTAAAACAGTCCATCCCGCTTGCTGCTGTAATATTCTGAGGACAATTCAGGGTAAGACCGGGGTCAACTATAGCAATGTCCGGTACATAATTGTCATGTCGTAGTGATTTTTTAAATCCATCTTTCCCGATGTGTGAGATTACTGCATTTTTTGTTGCTTCGCTCCCGGTACCTGAGGTTGTTGGTATCGCAATAAAAGGAAGTTTAGTTCCTGGATGTTCTCTGGTTCCTACACCTTCAAGAAATTCTTTAACAGATCCGGTTTTATACATCATAGCAGAAATTGCCTTCCCTGCATCAAGGACACTACCTCCACCAATACCAACTATAACATTTACAGATTCTTTACTGAGTCTGATTACCGCCTGATCAATAATTTCAGGGGAAGGTTCCGCTGAAATTATTACACTATGATGATGTATACCATTCTCATTAAAAGAGTTCAAAAGAGTTCTATAACCTGGGCTATTGATAAATGAGTGCTTTCCGGTTACCATGATGATTGTATTACCATACATTTTAATTATGCCGGGAAGGTCAGCAATTTTTCCGTTGCCGAAATAAATTTTCGGGATCCTGGCAAACTGAAATGGTTTTACCATTTTGTTCTGTCGTTCGGTTCGAGGATTTTGTATCTTACTCCCTGCCGAGGTTCAGCCATAAAGTCCTTCACAGTATCCCGCCATTTAAGATAATGTGTTGTATTTTTATGAGAAGCTGCCGCCTCTTCAGATTCATATGCTTCATATATCATAAAACGGTATGGATCAACAGCCTGCTGAATAAAGTCAAACCGCAGGTTCCCCGGTTCCCTGACCGATTCCTGATGGTTGGTAATTGTGGCATTAATAAAGCCATTAACTGCATCGGGTTTTACATGTACATAAACACAGGTTACTATCATAGTTGAGGTTATTTAAAGTAAAGTTAAGCGATCTGAATTAAAGTCCAAAATGTATTAGTATTAGTATAACTTCAGTTCAGATCATATCCTTAAGTTGTCTGAGTGATACAGGGAGTCACATTGCTGAGTCTTAGGTGAAATTGCCACCTTTCAGACACAGTCATAAAAGAGTCCCTTACATCCGATAATTACCACCAGAATTTATTATCTTGCTAAATCCTTTTATAATAAAATAATAATGCTATTATGAAATTCAGGAAAATAAAAGTCAGCTGGCTGCTCTTTTTATTTGTGTTTGCCTTCATGCAAATTACTGCACAGACGCCATTAAAACGAAATAACCTGTTTGATTCAGGTTGGAGATTTCATCATGGAGGCGCACAAGGTGCAGAAAACCCGGCATTTGATGATTCAAAATGGAGGAAAATGGATCTTCCGCACGATTGGAGTATTGAAGATTTGCCAGGTACAAATTCACCTTTAAATATTGATGCAATCAGCCAGGTAAACGGAGGCTTTACTACCGGAGGGACGGGCTGGTACAGGAAAACATTTATAGTCCCGGCAGAATTAACGGAGAAACATTTCATAATAATGTTCGAAGGGGTTTATATGAATGCGGAATTCTGGCTTAATGGAGAGTACCTCGGGGAACATCCATACGGTTATACAAGTTTCTGGTTCGATATTACCAGCAAACTGAAATTTGGAAGAGAAAATGTATTGAGTGTCAAGGTGAAAAACGAAGGAGAAAACAGCCGGTGGTACTCAGGTTCCGGAATTTACAGGCATGTATGGTTGCAAGTTGTTTCACCGGTCCATGTAGCAACCTGGGGCACTTATATTACTACCCCACAGGTAACAGAAAAAGAGGCATTAATAAATATAAAAACGACTGTAGTAAACCATAATAGCGGAAACTCAAAAATCAGATTGGTTACAAAAATCATCAATGCAGGCAGGCAGGAACAAACGCTGGTTGAATCAGAAAAAATAATTGAGTCAGGAGCAAGCATTGAAATTGTTCAGGATGTTAAAATAAACAATCCATCACTATGGTCTGTGGATTCTCCTGCACTCTATAACGCTGTTTCTGAAATCTATGAAGCTGAAGCACTTACCGACAGGATAGAAACTAAATTCGGAATAAGGTCTATTTCATTCGATACTATGAATGGTTTCCTTTTAAACGGGAAACAGTTAAAACTAAAAGGAGGCTGTGTTCATCACGACAACGGACCTCTGGGTTCAAAAGCTTACGACAGAGCAGAGGAACGTCGGGTGGAAATACTGAAAGCCAGTGGTTATAATGCTATAAGGTCGTCGCACAATCCGCCCTCTCCATCATTTCTAGATGCCTGCGACCGGTTAGGTATGCTGGTTATTGATGAATCTTTTGATATGTGGAACGAACAAAAGAATCCTTTTGATTATCATCTGTATTTCAACGATTGGTGGAAAAAAGACCTTGAGAGTATGGTTCTCCGGGACAGAAATCACCCTTCAGTAATTATGTGGAGTATTGGTAATGAGATCCCGAACAGGCACAAACCGGAGGTTGTTGAAATTGCTAAAATGTCAGGCGATTATATTCGTAGTATTGACCCGACGCGCCCCATTACTTCTGCGGTAAATGACCTTAAACCCGATAAAGATCCATATTTTGCAACTCTCGATGTTGCCGGATATAATTACGCTTCCGGTGGCGACCATAATCAGAAAAGTCTATATGAGACAGATCACAACCGCGTACCGGAACGGATAATGTCCGGTACGGAATCCTATCCTTTGGAAGCATTCGGAAGCTGGATGGAAGTGGTTGATCATCCTTATGTAATCGGAGATTTTGTATGGACAGCTTTTGATTACATTGGTGAAGCCAGCATCGGATGGAGAGGATATTTT
>JBGOZX010000151.1:0-10260 GCA_041480425.1 Bacteroidia bacterium | reverse complement strand
TTAGAATAACATCAGATGTTCTTTCAGGACATTAATTTATTAGTTTTAGAAAATGAAAAAGCAAATAGCCATTTATTTCTGTCTGGTCATATTCACAGGTAAGATGCACGCAGCGATCACTCCGGTTAAATTAACCTGTGAAAATCTCCAAAATCCCATGGTGGTGGACATTCTGAAACCACGCCTCTCCTGGATAAATACGGTTCCGGAGAATGAACGCGGGCAGTCTCAGACTGCCTGGGAGATCAGGATCGCCAGTACAAAAGAAAACCTTCTGACCGGAAAAGCTGATTTGTGGAACAGCGGTAAAGTAAAATCAAATGAATCAGTCAACATACCCTATGACGGAAAACTTTTGACTTCACGGCAGGATTGCTGGTGGCAGGTGAGAGTATGGGACCGGAAAGGGAAGGTCTCGGTCTGGAGCGAAGCGGCATACTGGAGCATGGGACTACTAAAGTCTGAGGAGTGGAAAGCCAAATGGATTGGTGCCCCCTGGCAGAACGAAACACCATTGCCAAAACCTCCTTATCCCAGGGGAAATGGTCCATCTGCTTCTCCATTAACCACTTCCCCTGATAAATTGCCTCCATCCGCACCTATGTTGAGGAAAAGCTTTGCAGTGAATAAAGAAGTTGCCTCAGCGCGTGCATATGTTACCGGTCTTGGATATTTTGAACTTTTTGTAAACGGTGAAAAGGTCAGTGAGGATGTGCTTACACCGAACCTTACCTTGTATGGGAAACGTGCGAACCTGGGACCAATTGGCATAATGATCAAAGACAATTTCAGGGAATACCGGGTAATGTATCTTTCTTATGATATTAAAAAACTATTGAAAAATGGCGAAAATGTGGTCGGTGCTCTACTCGGAAACGGGTTCTATAATCCGTCAAGTTACTGGACTGAGGGATACGATACTCCAAGGTTCCTGGGACAGATACATGTGACCTATACCGATGGTACTGAACAGGTAATTGTCAGTGACCAGAGTTGGAAGGCATCAAAAAGTCCGATTGTAATGGACCTTGTTTATGACGGGGAACATTATGACGCCCGTCTGGAACAACCAGGGTGGTGCAATTCAGGTTTTGATGATTCTAAATGGGAACAGGTTGTCATAAGAAAAGCACCCGAAGGCACAATGAAAGCGCATATGTCGCCCACCGACAGGGTAATGGAAAGCCTACCCCCGGTGAAAATAGAACGTCTTGGTGAAGGACATTACAAAGTGGATTTCGGACAGGAAATATCAGGCTGGTTGCATTTACTGAATGTGACAGGTGAAGCCGGACGCAGAATTGACATAAAATATATTTGTGAATCGCCGGTAGGCGACAATTCCTATACTATGAAAGGAATGGAATCCGAATCCTATGCGGCCCGTTTTACCTGGTTTGTATTCAGGGAGGTCGAAATCAGCAACTGGCCAGGGGAACTTAAACCGGAACAACTAAGAGCTGAAGCAGTTTATACCGATATTGAAACTACCGGGAAATTTGAATGTTCAAATTCCCTGTTCAATACCATCAATAAGATATGGTGGCGTAGTCAGACTGACAACATGCATGGAGGTATCGCCAGCGACTGTCCCCACCGTGAACGCTCACCCTACACAGGTGATGGGCAGGTTTCCTGCGTAACGGTGATGCACAACTTCGATGCAAGATCATTTTACACCAAATGGATTCAGGATATTCTGGGCGCACAAAATCCTGAAACCGGTTACGTGCCTAATGGGGCTCCCTGGCAACCCGGTTGTGGTGGTGGCGTAGCCTGGGGAGCAGCCATGAACATAATGCCATGGGAGTTTTATCTTCACTATGGTGATATCGACATGTTGAAGAATAACTACGAAGGTATGAAGGGATACATTAAATACATGCTTACCTGGACCAATGAAGAAGGCATAATGTTTTCACAGGCACCGGATAAGGAAAAACCTAACAGATGGATTAACCTCGGTGACTGGGTTGCGCCCGGTAAATTACCCCCTGATGCCATGGTGCATACGTTCTACCTCTGGCGCTGCGCAGATCTTACAGCCAGGGCTGCCAAAGCACTGGGAAAGAAAGATGATTTTGACGAATACAATATGCTGGCTGAAAAAACCAGGAAAGCTTTTCAGCAGAAATATTATAATAAAGAGAAAGGAACCTACGGGCCAAACGGAGGCAATATTTTTGCCCTGAAAATGGGTGTCCCTGAAGACCAGAAAGATCGGGTTTTAGCTGCCCTGAAGGCAGATATTCTTTCAAACGGAGGTCATTTGGATACCGGAATATTTGGGACTCAGTTTCTCTTTGAAGTACTTTCAGAGAATGGGCTTCATGAGATTGCGTACGAAGCCATGAATAAGCGGACTGAACCAGGTTATGGTTGGTGGATTGAGCAGGGAGCAACTACAACATGGGAACAATGGGATGGAGAAGGTTCACGCAATCATCCCATGTTTGGCGGCGGAATTGTATGGCTTTACCGTAAACTAGCAGGCATGAACACCGACGAGGAACAACCCGGTTACCGGCATATTATATTCCGGCCTCAACCTGCAGGTGATATTACCTATGCTGCCTATTCCAACCTGACACCTTATGGAACAGCGGGTATCAACTGGAAAAAGGAAACAGGTAAATTCATGATGGATATTACTGTGCCTGCAGGTTGCACTGCCACTGTTTATATTCCGGCTTCGAAGGTCGATGAGGTAATGGAAAACGGGAAGAAACTAAAACGGTCAAAAGACATTACCTTCCAAAGAATTGAAGACCAATATGCTGTTTACAATGTGAATTCTGGTAATTATAAATTCGAAACTCCTTTACTACAATAAAATAGTCAGATAATAATTGATCCCATTTTTTATAATGTAAAAGCCTTTCTGCTATTGTGGAAAAGTTTTTTCTTTGTCGGGGTGGCAGAACTATTAATATGTACTAACATGCTGTATATCAGTATATATTTTTGTCCTACTTTTTTTGAAATCTATACTTTTTGTACTCCTTTTATTGCTGAATTGTCCTATTAGAGAGGATTACAGATTCTTCACAAATATAGTCAATATTTGTACTACAATGAAACATTATACCGATGATCAGATGGCGGATTATTTAAATAAATATTGCATCCCGCAAGACTTAAAGATAAGAAAAATGATCCTATCAAACCAAACGGACAAAAATGGTGAAGCAATGGTTTATATTGGAAAATCCGGGAAACTGAGCACCTAATACCGGATTACACTGAATATATGATTCCGAATGCAACAGAGCATATGAATCCGGAACATAATCATCATAATATCAAGGCAAAAGGGTAAATGAAATTTAACTATAAACAGACTGCTCACTTTAAGCCGGACAAGAGTGCTCAATATCACCGGAATTTTCAAAGCAAGTTCTTGACGATGAAGCAAAAATTGAAGAAATAAGTCAGGTATTCATGCTATTTGAATGCAATTGCCTTGCCAGTTTGACCCAACATCAATTAGGCTGAGAAATTTGTTATTCCATAGTGACGAATAATAAAAACCTACGACGTGTTTGATACCAAGAGCCTCGTTGCATTTTCACGTTAAAGAAAGGATCTGCTTGCTTATTAATCAAAAATCAAAGTATTTTTTTCATTTTAGTGAATCAGGGTTTTTCATTGCCTAATTTACAGCTTTCGAGAATAGCAATCAACTTATCTGCTTTCTCTTTAATTTCTTTCGATTCTGTTTGCAAGCTGGATACAAATTTATTATTGTCATATTCTCCACGTACAGCTTGAAAATCACTATCCCTTGTGCCGATATCTCCATCAATCCCAAATCCAAGTTTGCTGCCAGAGGTAAATTCTTTTTCAGCATCCTTCAGAATCATATTATTCAGCTTTATGGCATATATTTTCCAGTCTGTAATAATCTGTATTAAACTATCAATCGGAATATTTTCAGGTTTGTCGCCGGTTTGCAGGCTTATGAGGCTGGAACACCAAATCCAGGCATATTTATCGTAGTTGTTATAAATTGAGGCAAGATTTTCATTTAATTCGTCAATCGACTCTATTTTGCGGGTTTTGACTGAATCAACCAGCTCATCAATTTTACTTGCCGGTGAAAACAATCCGCAAATTTCCACCCATTTACCTGTTCCATCCGTACCGTGAGCTGTCAACCTGTTTTTTAAATCTATCAGTGATGAATTGTTATCCAAACCCTGGATGCGTTTAACTACCTCCTGACCAATATATAATTTCAGGGCCATTTCATAATACTTTCGGGTGGTTTTCAAAAGAAGGCGATTGATGTTTATTCCTTTATAATTGACATAATCTTGTTTTTTATCGGTTTTTTCAGAAAGTTCATTAAGAATACTGATCCCGTTAATTATTCTGCTGACAATGTAAGGACTGAATAAATCGAAATGGATCAGATCAAGCTTATGCGGATCCTTTCTTCTGTCTCTTGCTGGCCATTTATCAATGTCTCTGCGGGTACCAACTGTGAAAAGGTTCATTGCCGGGGTAAGCTCACTTTTGCCTTTTTCTTCCGAGATGTACGAAAACGGGAAATCTGAGGTGTCGAAATTTACATAATGTTTACCCATTACCACAGTAAAAGCACCAATATGGCTTGGCAGTAACAGGTATGAAAAAGAACCTGTTTTGGAACCGCGTTCCAGAATACCCTGATGTAAAGGGCCAAGCTTGTACATATGGTTGCTTTGATTCGTGCCGCTTCCTGCATTAAAAAAGGAAACAAGACTGGCTATCATCAATGTTGATTTATGGTGGGTAACAGTATACGGTCCGGCAAACAGGCTGCATGCTTCGCCATGAAATGCTTCGCAATTGGCAAAGAACACTGAGTTCTCTGCTGAATATTGTTTGCCCATTTTTACTCCCTGGCCTACAAAGCTTTTATCAAGTATTGCTCCTCCATCAACTCTTGATCCCGACAAAACGATAAACTTTTTCGCAATGACCCCTACCCCAATAAATGCAGGCGCTTCATGGCAGCTTTGTATAGTCCCTTCTTCAAGCAGACTGGCTCCCGAAATGGTTGTGTAACTTCCGACAGAAACATTGCGGATAATGAGTGAATCCTGAATCCTTGCTCCTGTTTGTATCAGCCCCTGGTTTGACCGCTTTGATTCACAATATTCCCGGATTAAGCCAAGCATTTTACCGGTGAAATCTTTATCGTGGCGATAAAGAACTGTTAAATAGCCTATCTGGGCGGATAACCTGTCAAAAATTGGCAGTTCTCTTCCTCCTCCCTCATTTAAAACTTCAATTTCGGTTCCATTACCAAAAGCTGATTCTTCATTTACAACCAATGATCCGATATTTGAGATGGCAACATTCCCTTCGATGATATAATTTGACAGATTTTTAACTTCCGAAATATAAACATGATCGCCAATTTTACAATTACTTATAAAGCTGTTGTAAATTCCGCAAGTTTTTGAAATGTTTTTTTCCACCTCTATCGTTCCCGAGCAAATACCCAGTTTTATGTTGCCATCAAACCGGATATTTATAATATTCTCGGGAGAAAATCCTTCCCTAACGGTAATGTCGTTCCAATTGTCAGCAAAACAGCCTTGCGAGAGAAGTCTATTTATTTCTTCCTTTGTTAAATGCCTGTAAGCCATATTATGGAAGGGATTGTTTGATTTTTTACAGTATTTATGGCTGATGTTTACAAATTACGATTATCAAAGTTTGAATTTTCAATATCCATAAAATACTTTACGGTTTCAACATGAAGTTCCAATGTTGCAGGTTCGTCGCAAACAATAATGCCTCTTTGGTGCATCTGAAGAATTGAAGCTGTCCACATGTGGCTTATGCTTCCCTCAACCACCTCCTTCAGAGCGCGGGCTTTATTAAATCCTGAAATAATAATTATTACTTCTTTAGCATCCATAACTGTTCCGACACCTACTGTGAGGGCCTGTTTTGGCACTTTATTCATGTCTCCGCCAAAAAACCTTGAATTAGCAAGAATGGTGTCATATCTTAAAGTCTTAATTCTTGTCCTTGAAGTGAGTGAAGATCCGGGTTCATTGAAGGCAATATGGCCATCAGGGCCAATTCCTCCCAGGAATAAATCAATACTTCCAAGTGATTGCATCTTATTTTCGTAGTCAGCACATTCTTTTTCAAGGTCTTTAGCATTTCCGTTCAGAATGTTAATATTTTCTTTCGGGATATCAATATGGTTAAAAAAATTATCATACATGAAATAATGATAGCTTTCCGTATGACTCTCTTCGAGACCAACATATTCATCCATATTGAAGGTAATCACATTTTTAAAAGAAATTTCACCGGCCTTATACATTTTTATAAATTCCCCGTACACTGGCAAAGGGGAAGATCCTGTAGGCAGGCCCAGTATAAAAGGCTTTTCCCTGGTGGAATTAGCTTGTTTGATTTTGTCTGCAATGTACGAGGCAGTCCATTTCCCTGTCTCGTTTTGGTCTTTTTTAATGATGACTCTCATAGCTTAATTTTTTAAATGTTATTAATAATCCATTTTTTTGGCGTCATTTCGTGGTTGAAGCCTGGAGCATAATACGTGCATCGGCAACAAAACAGCCCTTAGTTTCTTCAAGCACTATTAAAGGATTGATATCCAGTTCTTTAATTTGCGGACATTCAAGGGCAAGCTGGCTTAATCTTATAAGGCATTCTTTTATTCCTGCAATATCACGCGGTACTTTTCCCCTGATCCCCTCAAGGATTTTGTACGATCTTGTCTGCTTTATCATAGAATCGGCAATTATCTCATCAATCGGTGCTACCCTGAAACTCACATCTTTAAAGACTTCAACATACACTCCTCCAAGTCCAAACATTATGATGGGCCCAAATGATGGATCCCTTTTTATCCCCAGGATTACTTCTTCACCTGACAAAATCATTTTGCTGATTTGTATCCCTTTAATTCTCGCTTCAGGCTTAATCTGCAAAACTTGCTCTATAATTGTGGTGTAGGTGTTCCTGGCTTCATCGCCTGAATTCACATTTAATACAACACCTTTAACATCAGATTTGTGTACAATATCATCTGAAATTATTTTCATTACCACAGGGAATCCGACATTTTGGGCAACTGAAGCTGCTTCATCCGGTGAAGTTGCCAGCTCGCCGGGAACTATTGGGAGACCGTATATTTTGAGAATCTTCCCGGCTTCATTCTCAGGCAGGTACAGGTGATTATTATGGATAGCTTCATCTAATATTGAGTAAACGGTTTTTGTGTCAACATCGGTATAAACATGCTGCGGATGAGGGTCTTTATCGAGGTCGCGATAGAAGCGGTAAACCCTCGAGAAACTCCGGCACATTGATTCGGGGAGGATGTAATGCGGAATTTTATTTCTCAGTAAAATATCAACGCCGATTGCAACATCTGCTTCTCCCATAAAGGAGGCATAGACCGGTTTGGAATATTGCTTTGAGACTTTTACCACCTCTTTGGCAATGGTTTCAATATCTGTCATGGATTGAGGTGTAAGAATAACGAAAACTGCATCAACATCCTCCTCTCTAAAGGCTCCGTTCAAGGCGATATTGTACCTGTCGGCACGGGCATCGCCAACCACATCAACAGGGTTTTTAATATTTGCGGTTGCTGGTAAAAATTTTTTGAACTCTTTGGTGGTTTCTTCTGAGAACTTCGCAAGTTGCAGTCCGTCGTGTATGGCTGCATCGGTAGTTAATACACCTGGACCACCAGCGTTTGTAATGATGGCAACCTTATTCGATCTTGGGGCCGGTTGATATGCAAATGCTATTGCAATATTGAACATTTCCTCAATATTTTCGCAGCGGATTATTCCGGCTTGTTTAAAGGCCGCATCATATATTTCATCGTTCCCGGCCAGAGATCCGGTATGTGAAGCGGCTGCTGAAGCTCCGGCTTCAGTGCGGCCCGCTTTAAGGAGCAGGACAGGTTTTCCTCGCAGATTTGTAACATCACGTGCAGCCTGCATTAATGCACGGCCATCGGTTACTTCTTCCAAATACAATAATATGACCCTGGTTTTGTCATCCTCCATCAAATAATAGATAAGGTCAATCTCGCTGATATCTACCTTATTGCCGAAGCTTATAAATTTCGAGAAGCCTATATGCTTTGCCAGTGCATAATCCAAAACTGCTGTACAAAGGGCGCCACTTTGCGACAGGAAACCTATATTGCCCTGTTCGGGCATTTTACGGGCAAATGAAGCATTAAGGTTAATAAGCGGATCGGTGTTGATGATGCCAAGGCAGTTTGGGCCGATAATAGACATGTCGTACTTTTCAGCGATCTGTTTGAGTTGTTTTTCCCGCTCCAACCCCTTTTCCCCGACTTCTTTAAAACCGGCTGAAATAATAACCACACCTTTTATTCCTTTCTGTCCGCATTGTTCCAGTGCCATGTGGCAAACCGCGCTCGGAAAAACAATGATAGCCAAATCAATCGAGTCAGGAATATCCACTACGTATTTATATGCCTTGACCGAACATATCGATTTTTCGCCCGGACTAACAGGAAATACAACACCTGTAAACTCTGTTTTCAGTATGTTGAATAAAATATCGTATGGAACTGAGCCTTTTACGTTGTTGGTGCCAACTACAGCAATTGATTTGGGATTAAATATCTTAACAATGTTCTGCTTGTGGATTTCTGCTCTTATAGACATTGGTTTCTTGTTAATATTGGAATTATCTATTTGAAATATCGACCTAAGAGGTGAAGACCTACAGAAAAAAATTATGACAACCAAAAGGGAATATTGGTCTTTCACGAAAAAATAAATATCAGGATCAATTGATGTAGGTGCTTATGAAGTCAGCGGCTTCCGAAACTGTTTGAACCTCCAGCGATTTTTGTTCATCCATCTCAATGTTGAATTCTTCCTGAAAGCTGGCAACAAGTAGAACACTTTGCATAGATGATGCCCCTAAATCGAAAGAGAAGTTTGCACTATCCGAAATTTCGGATTCATCAATCTCAAGCACTTTGGCAATTACTTTTTTTACCCTTTTTTTAATTTCTTCAAAGTCCATGTTACAATTTTTTAATATCAAAAATATTATAAATCTATTCAGCCGGCCTCAATCCATCTGCATATTTCCCTGAATGTTTTGTATTAAAATGTTTCCCTAGTAGAGGTTTTATTATCGCCATTTAGAGAATCTATATTCTTGTTATATTCATAGGCTATCCCTTCTTCTTCAAAAAATTCTTGAATATAAATTTCTCCTTCAGATATATTTTTTTCAACCTCTGAAATTTTCTCTTCCTTCATGCTAATTAATCCTATTAAAAATCAAACTTTGACAATAGTCAAAGCTAAAAAAAATAAATTGTAGAAATGAATTATGTAAAGGTAAATGTAATAAAAAGCGGCATTCCCTATTGAACTGTGGATTTGTCTCGCTGCAAATAGTTATTAAGTTTTCTTATATTTTTCTACAGTAGTGGGCACTTAAAACCCACTGATTATTAATTGTTTGTTTTTTAGTTCTTTGACATTTTTGTAATTACACTTTGTAAGTATCTCTCTTACAGGAGTTTTGTTAAGTAGAGAAGTGCTGAGAATCTGTAAGATTTCTTAGATTGGACGGTCAACTTTCAATTTGTAACCTACTTTGGCTACCAAACAGTAAGCAATGATCGCACAATACATTTGGATCTTTACGGCATTTAAGGTCGTTCCCCAAAAGGATTTGATCTTCAGATGCTGTTTCATCCGCCTGAAAAATATCTCCACTTCCCAGCGTTTCTTTTAAAGCATTGCGATTTCCGTAGCTTTTAAGTTGATGTTATTGGTTATAAAAACATGGTCCTTCTTTCGTTCCTCGTCATAATACTTGATACGACGGAGTTTGTCGGGATAGTCCTTTTTGGAATAAAATGTTTCAAGCTTACTAATCTGGTCAAACTGCACTCCCGTGGTTTTGTCAACAGCATTGGAATACATGAGCTTAAAACGTATGTTGTCTTTAACCCTTGTGACAAAGAATGACCCTTGGGTGTGAATCCTAAACAACCGTCTGAAATCGACTTCGAAATCGATTTTATAACAGCTCTTTCTGGCTTCCTCGATTAAGACATAGGTACAAAAGCCGGACAATCTGACCACATTTGGCCGGTTAGATTACAATTAACATACATAACTAAACAACAAGTATTTAATTCCGGCGTTTAGTGGTCAATATGATTCGGCCAACTATGGTCAAGGTCACTGGTTTTTTCAATAGTAAACATTG
>JBGOZX010000150.1:0-10341 GCA_041480425.1 Bacteroidia bacterium | reverse complement strand
GTTAGAGATCTGGATCACCGGATCGGAATGTGTCATGATATCGGATATTCCATGCTCATGGGAATTGACCCGGCCGCAGTGACAATCAAATATGGCAGCCGTATTTTTGACATTCATGTTAAAGATGTAACCAGCGCAACTGCTGAAGGGAAAGACTGTGAACTGGGCCGTGGTATCATTGATTTTACTGCATTTATTAAAGCACTGCGCACTATCAAGTACAAAGGAATGTGCAGCCTTGAGTTTGAAAAAGATGATACGGACCCGCTGCCTGGAATAGCTGAGTCAGTAGGCTATTTTAAAGGAGTGTGGAACTCGGTTTAGAGTTTAGAGTTTTAAATATATGATCACAAAAGATACATTATCATCTTTTTAAAAAATAAAGAATCATGAAAAATTCAAGAAGAGATTTTATTAAAAAGGCAGGACTTGGATCGGCAGCAATTACCCTTGGCGGCACAGCATTTGGACTAGATGCTAAAAGTTATTCACGGGTCATGGGGGCCAATAGCCGGGTCCGCATTGCTCATGTAGGTGTAAATTCACGTGGAGATGAACTTGCAAAGAATTTCGTTAAACTAAAAAATGCTGAGATCATTTATATTTGTGATGTTGATGAAAGAGCTATTGCTAAAACCATTGCCACGGTTACCGACGCCGGCCAGTCCGCTCCCAAAGGTGAAAAAGACTTCCGGATAGCATTAAAGGACAAATCTCTTGATGCCGTTGTGATTGCCACCCCTGACCACTGGCATGCACCGGCTACAATTCTCGCCTGCCAGGTCGGTAAACATGTATATTGTGAAAAACCACTAAGCCATAATCCGAATGAGGGAGAACTTGCTGTTCAGGCTGCCCGCAAATATAACAGGATAGTTCAATTGGGTACCCAGCGCCGCTCCTCCCCTTCAGACATTGAAGCAATCCAGGAACTGAAGAACGGTGTCATCGGCAGGGTTTACTTTGGCAGAGCCTGGTACAACCGGGCACGTACTTCAATAGGATTTGGCAAGGAAGCTCCCGTTCCGGCATGGCTTGATTATGATTTATGGCAGGGTCCGGCACCGCGCCGCGTTTATAAAGATAATGTGATCCATTATAATTGGCACTGGTTCTGGCATTGGGGAACAGGAGAGGCTCTTAACAATGGTACCCACGAAATGGACATTGTCAGATGGGGTCTGGGTGCTGATTTTCCAATCCGTGTAAGTTCCCTGGGTGGAAGATATGCTTTCAAAGACGATTGGGAAACACCCGATACCCAGATCATCACATTCGACTTTCCAAATAATACCTCGGCAGTCTGGCAAGGTATTAGTTGTAATGGAAAATATGAAATCGGTTCACTCTTATACGGTGAAAAAGGAAGTATGGACATAAAGGAGGATGGCTACACCATTCTTGACCTGGAAGGTAAGATTGTTAAAGATGTTAAAAGGGAAGATCTGATGAGTGGCACCCCAACAACAGTCACATCAAGCCCCATCAAAGATGAGCTTCATGTTGCCAATTTTCTTGAAAGTATCCGTGATAATAAGCTACCTGCTGCAGATGTGGAGATTGGGCATAAAAGTACCCTTCTCGTGCAATTAGGTAACATATCTTATCGTGTAGGACGTACCCTGAATATTGATCCGAAAAACGGCCACATTATAGGTGATCCAGAGGCATTAAGATTGTGGAGCCGTGATTATGAGAAAGGCTGGGAACCTGTTGTGTAATAAATTTATTGTGAGGGTATTAGAAAAATAAAACCCAGATTATAAAATATTTTGGTAGTAAATGGCTAAATATAATTTAAATCCGGTTGATGTGCCGAAAGTAAGCACAAAATACAGGAGGATTAAGACAAAATTACCTGTTCCAGAATCATTGAGTATTTTCCAGACTTTGTCTGAATCGGAACCTGTATCAATGATGGGTCAGCCTCCTATTGTATGGGACAAAGCTGAAGGATTTCAGATTTACGACAAATGGGGTAACAAATGGATTGACTGGTCATCAGGTGTACTAATTACTAATGCAGGACACGGCCGGAAAGAAATAATTAAGGCTCTTAGAAATTTATTAGATCGAAAACTTCTCGCAACTTACGTGTTTGTTCATGAAAAACGTGCTGAACTGACAAAAATGCTTCAGGAATTATCTCCTGATCCCACGAATTATCTGGTATTTCTTCTCAGTACCGGTAGTGAAGCCACTGAAAACTGTATTAAACTGGCTAAAACCTATGCATTGGAAAAACATGGACCTCAAAAGAAATATCTTGTTTCATTCAATAATGCATTTCATGGCAGGACACTTGGGGCACAGCTCGCAGGAGGTATGGCAAAATTAAAAACCTGGATTATAGATGAAGGGAAAACATTTATTCAGGTACCTTTCCCCGACGGTTATAAGAATGAAAACATATCTTTTGATCTGTTTCTTGACAGTCTGAAAGAAAAGGGTATTAATCCTGGTGATATTGCCGGAATAATAACTGAATCATACCAGGGAGTCGGACCGGATTTCTTTCCTGTAGAATACGCAAAAAAACTGGAAGCATTTTGCCTTGAAAATGATATCGTGAGTATCTTTGATGAAGTTCAGTCGGGATTTGGCAGGACAGGAAAAATGTTCGCTTATGAACACTATGGAATCAAACCTGACCTGATAGCCTGTGGAAAAGGAATTTCTTCATCATTGCCGATTTCCGCTGTAATAGGCAGAAAAGATATTATGAGCCTTTATGCACCAGGTTCAATGACTTCAACACATTCAGGAAGTCCTTTACCTGTTGTTGCAGCTGTTGAAAGTCTGAAAATTATCAAAAAAGAAAATCTGGTGGAAAATGCCAGAAAATTAGGCGAAATATTAATCCCCGAATTAGCCAGAATAAGAAATCAATATCCTGATGTTTTAGGTTGCATGCAGGGAAAAGGACTTGTAGCCGGTATTCAGGTTGTAAAAAAGGATACAAAAGTACCTGATTCAGAGACTGCATTGAAAATCAATGAAAAATGTTTTCATAAGGGATTGCTGATGTTTGCTCCAGTAGGTGTTGCAGGTGAATGTTTAAAAATTGCGCCCCCATTAATTACAACTGAAGAAGCGTTAAGGGAAGGTATTAAAGTTTTCGAAGAAGCTTGTGATGAAATTTTAGGAAAATAATCAAATGAAAAACCTAAAATCAAGGGGTACCCTTGATGTAGTTATTATTGGGGGAGGTATGATCACCCATGATTTATTATTACCTTCTGTATATCATTTACAACGAACGGGTTATGTAAACAATATTACAGTCTGTGCGCTCGATTCGGCTCCTTTAAAAGCTTTAAAAAATAGCAAAGAAATTTTGGAGGCATTCCCTGCTCAGGATTTTGAAGCTTATCCCTCAATTTCCGAGCCGGAAGAAAAGAAGTTTCCTGATCTGTATAAAGCAGCATTAGCAAAGATGAAGCCCAGGCAGATGGTTGTTGTTGCGATGCCGGATCATCTCCATTATCCTGTGATTATGGAAGCGCTGAAGAATGACCAGCATATTCTTTGCGTTAAACCGCTGGTACTTAAATATGAACAAGCGGTTGAGATAGAGAAAATTGCTTACAAAAAAGGATTATTTATAGGAGTTGAATATCATAAACGGTTTGACAGAAGATCACTCATTGCCAAACGGAGTTATGAACTTAATCAATTCGGAGAATTTGTCATAGGTGAGGCAAAACTAATCGAACCCTACTTTTACAGGTCATCAAATTTTCAGAATTGGTTTACTTGCGATAGAACAGATCCTTTTATTTATATTGGTTGTCACTATGTTGATCTGGTTTACTTCATTACTGGTTTAAAACCGGTCGAGGTATGCGTTTCGGGCATCAAAGGGAAATTCCCGAATAACAACGAAGGATATATGTGGGCAAATGGCAGGATACGTTTTGAAAATAATGCCCTTTTGTCAGTGATTAATGGTTTGGGTTATCCTGATCAGGCAGCAGGAAGTAACGATCAAAGCTTGCTAATGTTCTTTGAAGGTGATAACAAAACCGGAATGTTGAAACATGATGACCAGTTCAGAGGTGTTGAACACTCCTATTTGAATGGAATCGGATGCGGCGGATCTCATTTTAACTATGTTAGTCCTGATTTTTATAAGCTTGTTCCGTGGGAAGGCAAAGGATATAAACCTATTGGATATGGTTTTGATTCCGTTTCTGCCTCCATTGCTATGGCATATCAGATTGAAAATGAAGTACATAAAATGTCAGATTCTGATTCATTGTTTAAAAGACAGGAAATGATAAGAGAAGTCGACAAAAAAGGAATTATTGCTACACCGGCTAACAGCTTTATCAATGAGTTAGTGGTTGAAGCTGCACGCATTTCAATATTAAATGATGGAGATTTCGTAAATATTGAATATGGACAAACCCCTCATATAAAGCCTCGTCTGAAAAATAATTAGGCACCATGGATTAATACCCAACATGAAATTAATCAACATTATTTATTAAATATTTAAATAAGTCTGATGGTTTAGCATTTCGGTTAGCATGACACATAATAATAAACCTATTCCACTATGAATATAATTTACTCCATTTTCATTTTTATAATTTATTCATTATCTGTTCAGCAGGATAAAAATGAAATTGCAGGTCCTTCAGAATATTTAAGTGACATAAAAACAGAACTCAAAAAGGAATGGCCAACAAACAGGACTATTAATTTAGTCTTTCATGGACATTCTGTTCCTGCCGGATATTTTGTAACACCCGAAGTGAATACTTTTGATTCATATCCATTCTTACTATTAAAAGAATTGAAGGCTCTGTATCCATATGCAGTGATTAATGTAATAAATACTTCAATCGGTGGTGAGAATTCAATAAGCGGGGAGAAACGGTTTGAATCAGATGTACTAATTCATAAACCCGATGTGATTTTTGTTGATTATGCGTTGAATGACAGGAGTTGCGGTCTTGAAAAATCAAAGGAGGCATGGGAATCGATGCTCAGGAAAGCTATAAAAAATAACATTAAAGTCATTCTGCTGACTCCCTCTCCGGATCAGAGAGTCAACATACTTGAACCAAATAATGACATAGAAAAACATACATTACAAATAAGAGATTTAGCAAAGGAATTTGGAGTTGGGCTTGTTGATAGTTATGAAATTTTTAAACAAATTGCCTTTTCAGGGGATAGCATATCGAATTATATGTCACAGGTAAATCACCCGAACAAAAAAGGACATTCCTTAATAGCAAATGAACTATTGAAATACTTTAAATGACATCTGATTAGGCCCGATATTAACTAAGTCTAAACCATTTATTTATGCAAAAAAAAACACTTGCAGTCGTCCTGATTTTTATACTTGGCTGCTTATCAGGGTGTAAACAGAATTCAATCGAAGTGAAAGATCTTCGTTGTGAGAATATGAATAATCCACGGGGGATTACCAACATCACTCCCCGGTTCAGTTGGATATTAGAAAGTAAAGAACGATCTCAGGTACAGACTGCTTATCAGATACTTGTGGCAAGCACTATTGAGAATCTGAAAAACAATAATGGTGATTTATGGGATTCAAAAAAAGTCGAATCCGACAAGTCCATACTAATCGATTATGAAGGAAGTGAGTTAAAACCGGCAACCAATTATTATTGGAAAATTAAAGTTTGGAACCAGAAAGAAGATGATTCGGGCTGGAGCAAAGCAGGTACCTGGCAAATGGGTTTACTGAAAGTTGACGACTGGGGGAACGCAAAATGGATTGGTTACCGTGAATTGCCCGATTCAATGAGGGTGGTCCCAGGTTTGCCACAAGATGATAAAAGTCTTGGTAACAAGGCGATTGAGAGAGCAGTTATTCCCCTATTTCGCAAAGAATTTGAGCTAAGCAAAAAAATTAGAGAAGCCAGTTTGTTCATATGCGGATTGGGCCAATATGAAGCTTCAATTAACGGGATGAAAATTGGAGCCGGCTTTTTAACTCCCGGATGGACCAATTATGACAAATCTGTATTCTATAATTGCTACGATGTAGCCAATTTGCTGCAACAGGGTAAAAACGCTATTGGGGTTATTGTTGGAAATGGCTTTTACTACATCAACCGTGAGCGTTACAGAAAACTGGTCGTAGCTTATGGAGAACCAACACTAATTGTACAGATGAGGGTAACCTACACTGATGGTACAATCGAGACATTTGTGACGGACGAAAACTGGAAATGCACTCCATCACCAATTACATATAGCAGCATTTACGGTGGTGAAGATTATGATGCACGGTTGGAACAGAACAATTGGAATAAATATGGTTTTGATGATTCTGACTGGCAAAATGCCTTAATAGTGAAAGGTCCCTCCGGACAATTGGTCGCAGAAAATGATTACCCTGTAAATATAATGGAGAAGATTGATGTGAAGAAAATTACATCTTTGTCTTCGGGTGGATTTTTATATGATTTCGGGCAGAATGCTTCCGGGATTGTTGAACTCAAGGTGAAAGGTAAGAAGGGACAACAAATCAAATTAATCCCTGCCGAGCTGATAACCAAAGATAATTTAGCAAATCAGACTGCATCAGGTGATCCTTTTTATTTCACCTATACATTGAAGGGTGAAGGAGTTGAATCATGGATGCCCCGCTTTACATACTATGGTTTCCGTTATGTGCAGGTGGAAGGTGCCATTCCTGATTCATGTAAATCAGGCTCTGATGCCCCCCGCCTGGTGGATTTAAAACTATTACATACACGTAATTCATCCCCAGCTACTGGAAGTTTTAATTGTTCATTCGACTTATTCAATCGTACAAATGAATTGATCAGATGGGCAATAAAGAGCAATTTTCAAAGTGTAATAACTGATTGTCCTCATCGGGAGAAACTGGGATGGCTTGAACAAACTTACCTTATGGGAGGTTCGATACATTATAATTTCGACTTGTCCCATTTATACAGTAAACAGGTTCATGATATGATTGAGTCTCAAACTAAGGAGGGCTTAGTTCCGAGTTTCGCTCCGGAATATAAGCCATCCACCGGAGGATTTCGTGATTCCCCGGAATGGGGAAGCTCTTCGGTCATTCTTCCCTGGCTAATTTACAAATGGTACGGTGACATATCCGTCATGGAGAAAACCTGGCCTATGATGATCCGATATGTTGAATATTTGAAAAGTAAATCAGTCCAGAATATTCTTTCGTACGGTCTTGGCGACTGGTTCGACCTTGGCCCCCAAATACCAGGGCCTTCGCAGCTTACCCCTGTTGCTTTGACCGCGACGGCTATCTATTATTATGATTTAGTTTTATTATCGGAGATGGCAGGAATTCTGAAAAAAGATGAAGAGAAGAAACGCTTTTCCTCTTGGGCATCAGAGGTGAAAATAGCCTTTAATGAAAAATTCTATAATTTACAGACCGGAGTTTATTCTACTGGAAGTCAAACGGCCATAGCCATGCCCTGGTGTGTCGGACTGGTTGACGATGCCAATCAGATTAAGGTGATGGAAAATCTGGAGGATTCGATTTCGGCCAATGGAAAAGCGCTGACCGCAGGTGATGTTGGCTTCCACTATCTGGTGATGGCTTTAGCTAAAGGAGGTAAGTCACAGTTGTTATATGAAATGAATGCCCGGGATGATGTCCCAGGATACGGGTTTCAGCTTAAAAAAGGAGCTACTGCTCTTACCGAATCCTGGGCGGCCCTGGAAATTGTGTCCAATAATCATCTGATGCTGGGGCATCTTATGGAGTGGTTTTACAGTGGACTGGGAGGAATAGATCAGGAGGAAAGTTCAATGGGTTATAAGAAAATAATCATCAAACCTGAAATGGTAGGTGATATTACTTTTTCGAAAACCAGTTATCAGTCGCCTTATGGAGAAATCAGATGTGATTGGGACAAACAAGCGGATATGATAAGGATTAATGTAGAAATTCCGGTAAATACCACTGCCAAAGTTTTCATTCCTGTAAAACTGAAATCAATTGTTGCAGAAAATGGGTTAGAAGTTTCCAAAGTTAAAGATGTTAAGGTCCTATCGGAGAAAGATGGGTGGATGATTTGCCAGGTTGGTTCCGGAAGCTATTCTTTTACAGTTAATTAATATTTAAGCCTATAACTCTCAATTTCTTCCAATCCGACATCAACAAAAAGCAATTCGGAAGTTTTAGTTGGGGGAAAGCGATTTTTCTGCTATTCAATAAGCATTTTTGTTAATAATAAATTCATAATTTCCAGAACCAATTTCCCAAACAGCTCTCCCATTTTCCATTCGAAGAAATTTGACACCCTCAGTTTCAGATACCGGTACCCCGCCTTCCGATATGGCATCCTTACTTACAGCCGGAATATAGACTGTTGCCGTTGTATTAGCAGGAATAGAAATTAACCATCTGAACTTATCAATGGTATTTAGCAATTCACTTTTAATCATACCATGTATTGAATTATACTGAGCCTTTTCAAAATCCAAAGTATTAATTATGTTAGGTTTAAATATAATATGTTTAAATCCGGGATTTTCAGGGTCAGGAATAATACCTGCGATACCATTATAAAACCAGGCATCAAATCCCCCCTGGAAAGCATGATTTTTGGAACGTTCATCTCCGGGCTCACCGTCGTCCTCAAATTTCATTTCTCCCCAGTTCTCCCAAAATGTAGTTGCGCCGCGGGAAAACAAATATCCATAACCCGGGAATGTAGTTTGATTAAGTACTTCTTTAACAGTTTCTCCATAACCATACTTCCCAAGAGTTTCATAAATGTAGCGACTTCCAAATATCCCTGTTGAAACATGTCCCTTATGTTTGTTTAAAACATAGTTATCTAAATTTTCTGCAACAGTCGTTTCATCATTTTCCGGTACGAGCCCAAAAGCCAGAGCAAGTGTATTTTTCTCCTGGCATCCGTAAGTTTTTTCTGATTCATTATAAAATTTGTTGTTAAACGAGAATTTAATATCTTTTGCTGTTTGTGAATACCTTTGTGAATCTTCCTCCTTACCCGTTACCCTGGCCATCCGTGACATGACATCTGCACAGAAATAATAGAGCACTGTAGAAGTATATTCTTTTGGCGTTTCTTCAGGCATTATTCTTCCCGGTGAAAACAAGCTCCCGATTCCGGCATAAATAATATTTCCCACTGCTATACTTTGCAGATAGTTCATAAAAATGCTCATACCTGCATAGTGTTCACTGATGATCGATTTGTCTCCGTAATACAGGAACATTTTCCATGGCAGCTGAATATAAGCTACACCCCAGTCAGGGTCACTCCCTCCAAATCTTCTTCCCGGTGCAATATTTTGAGGTATATCGCCCTTTCGTGAAGTCTCAATATCATCAATAAATTTTGACCAGAATAAAGGCACATCATAATTATATATTGTCATATCAGAGGTTAAAAATGCATCACCAAGCCAGCCGCATTTCTCCCTGTGAGGACAATCGGTCGGAATACCGTACATATTGCTCATCTCGGTCCATAGTGCAGTTTTATGCAGTTTATTGATCATTGTATCCGAACACGCAAATTCCCCGGTTTTTTTAACAGAAGTATGCAGGAATACCCCCTCAATATTCTCGATTGCAGGCTTTCCCGGGAAACCGGTCATCTCAACATAGCGGAATCCATGGTATGTAAAGTGTGGTTCCCATTCTTCAACTCCTTTCCCATTGCAAATATACTTATCAGTCTGTACTACATTTGTTGCATATACTCCGGTACTTGCAGGGTCAATCATTCCATCCTTATGAATACACTCGGCAAATCGCAGCTGTATTTCAGTACCTGCCGGGGCTAACAACTTTAATTTTGCCCATCCGGCAAAGTTTTGTCCCATATCAAATACATAAATACCTGGTTTCGGACTTTTCATACTGACAGGCTCGATACTCTGCATCTTTTTTATAGGAGGGATCTGCTGAGATATAAGTTTTCCGCCCGGACTTTCAGAAATCATAACCTGATTCCACTTTGAATCATCAAATCCGGGAGTATCCCAGCCATTCGGTTCCAGACGGGAATCATAAACCTCACCAGCATATACATTATCGGATAGTATAGGACCTGACGAACCTTTCCATGTTTCATCGGATGTGATCAACATTTCAGTCATGTCGGAATAGATCAGACGCATTTGAAAAATTAATCTCGGTTTTCCATAAATAACATCCTTCCAGCCGTATTTCCCATGGTTAACAGCAAACTGATTATACCAGCCGTTCCCCAATATAATACCTACAACATTCTCCCCCAGGTTTATATTCTCCTTAACATCATAAACAACATAAAAAGCACGCTGTTCATAGTCCGTCTGTGCAGGATCAAGCACGTGTTC
>JBGOZX010000149.1:0-10375 GCA_041480425.1 Bacteroidia bacterium | reverse complement strand
TGATTGATGATCTGATCGATAATTATAAAACAGAAAACAAACTTATTAAAGCTGATAAAAGGAAGATGTTAAAGGCCAATATTGATGACTGGCTAAAAATGATTGTTGTTTCAAAAGAATGCAGTTCACCTCAGCAAGAACTGCAAAAGACTTTGGATAAATTCATTATCCCTTTATGGCCGATGGAAGCATTTGCCAAATCGATGATTTATGATATAAACCATAACGGATTTTCGACTCTGGAATCATTTATTGAATACTCCTTTGGAGCTTCTGTTGCACCGGCCTCTATTTTTGTGCATCTGAACAGCTTGCAAAGAGTAAATGGAGTATTTGAAAATCCGCCATTTGATGTAAAATGGGCTGCTACCCCATGTGCTCTGTTTAGCTATTTAGTCCATATAATACGTGATTTTCAGAAAGATCAAATCAATAATCTCAATTATTTTGCTGACGAACTGATTTATAAATATGGCCTGAAAAGGGAATCCCTGCGTGAATTTGCTGAAGGAACTCCTGTAAATGAGAAATTCCGGAATCTTATCAGACATTATTACCTGCTGGCCGATGAATTCCGGATAAAGACCTATGATGTTCTTCATAAAATCAAGCCATTACTTGAACCTAGATACAAGTTAAGCCTCGAGATTATTTTTAACCTTTATCTTATGGTTTTTGAAAGAATAGATTTTAAAAGTGGCAGGTTCACAACTGAAGAGCTATGTCCTGTGCCTGATGAGCTAAAAGAAAGAGTTTACAGAACCATCCTGAATTTCGATACTGAATTATAATTGCAAAAACCGGGCATCCTGACCATCTTTGCCCGGTCTGATAACACTTAACATATATTAAAAAACAACAAGTATTTAACTCCGGATTTGAGTGTTCAATTTATTCTGGCCATCTATGATCACGGTTAATGACATTTCTAACTAATAGTAAATTAGATTATCTTGTTATCGAAAAAAACTAACCGGAAATAAAGCGTTAAAAGTACTTTATTGGAAACTAAATGGTCAATAGGAAATGCAAAAATGAAGACAAATCGCCGCAAATTTATCTCGACTGCCGTCACAAGTGGCCTGGCCGCAACAGCATTACCATTATCATATTATGGAACAGAAGCGACATCTAATGGTTTTATTAAAGATGTAAAATCAAGGTATGCAAAGCTGGATGAAGTACTCAAAATACCTATTCTGAAAAAAGAACTCTTCGCAACTCCTGTAATCATAGAAACCCTCGAATTGCTACGTTTTAATGGCAATTTTTTATGTCGGGTACGTTCAAAAGATGGAGCAGAAGGAATTTCGGTTGGTCACAGTGAGCTTTATACTTTTTTCCCGATTTTCCTCAAAAGGTTGCAACCTTATTTTATTGGTCAAGATGCAAGGGAGCTTGACTTAATTTTGGAAAAGATCTATATCTACAGCTTTAATTTCAGGCTAAATGGCATTGCACTTGGTCTACCATTAGCAACTATAGAATTTGCCATTCTTGATATGCTAGGACGTATTGCTGATAAGCCGGTAGGACAGTTGATCGGAGAAATCCACAATTCCGAAGTTGCTGTATATGTGGCTACTGAATTTCGTGAAAAACCACTGGAAGAACATTTTGACCTTATTAAAAAAACAGTAGCTGAATATGATGTTCGTGCGCTTAAAGTTAAGGTTGGCTATCAATATGCTGGAACAAAAGATATACATTATCCCGGTGTACCTGGCAAGACTGAAAAATTAATACCTCTACTTCGTCAGACATATGGTAAAGACATGTTTCTCTATGCTGATTCAAACGGTTACTATAATGTAAAAGAGGCAATACAAATTGGTAAGCTTCTGGAAGAATATAAATATAGTTATTTTGAAGAGCCTGTTATGTATGACCATTTTGAAGATATCAAAGAAGTAGCAGATGCACTTACAATACCTGTTGCAAATGGTGAGCAGGATCAGAGCTTTGTCCATTTTCGATGGTCCATTGCCAACGAAGGTCTTGATATTGTTCAGCCTGATATTTATTATTTCGGTGGTATGATTCGTTCGATGAAAGTTGCACTCATGGCAGATGCATTCGGGAAAACTATTGTTCCTCATATGTCGGGAGGGGGTCTGGGATTTCTGTATGATTACATACTTGTTTCAGCTGTTCCCAATGCCGGAGCTCATCACGAATTTAAGGGACTTGATACAACTGTAATATTTGAATGCCCAACATCGCCATTGAAAGTCATAGACGGGAAAATTAAGGTTCCGACCGGACCAGGAATGGGTGTTAATATTGATCCGGATTTTATTAAAAAGCATGAGGTAGTAAAAATGTAATAGTAAAAGCCGGACGTATTAACCACCTTGGGCTGGCCTTCCCAGGTACTCGGGAACACTTACCATACATAACTTAACAACTATTCTTTAACTCCGGATTTGGGTGGTCAATTCATTCCAGCAAATTATGGTCAAGGAAACTGGCTTTTTCACCTGATTAATATACAAAACTTGACAACAAACCTTTAACTTCGACTGTTAAATGGGGAATTAATTATTTACTTATGAAAAAATTATTAATTGGGATTATAATTTTATTCAATCTATTGTCTGCAATTCCAGTACAGGCGCAGAATAGCCAAATCAGGGTTTTAGTAATTACAGGAGGACACGATTACAACAAAGAATCATTCAATGCCATGCTTTCTGACATGAGCAAGTATTTTTCTTTCGAAATAAAGGAATTCCCTAAGGCTTATGAGATGTTTTCACCCGAAAATATTGATAAGTACGATGTTTTGGTTTTCTACCACATGTGGCAATCCATTTCAGAAGAACAGAAAAAAGTATTATCTGATTGCATTTTCAACGGAAAACCATTAGTTGTATTACATCACAGTATATGCGCCTTCGATAATTGGGAAGAATATATTCACATCATTGGAGGTAAATATTTTAATCAACCTTCTGTTCTAAATGGGAAAGAATATCCTGTTTCATCCTATAAACATGATATTCGTTTTATAGTTAACGTGTTGGATTCAAATCATCTGGTAACCAAAGGCTTAAAGGATTTTGAAGTATTTGATGAAACTTACAAGGATTTTTATGTAGAACCGGATGTAAAACCTCTTTTGCAAACAATCGAATCATCAAGCACTCCAACAATCGGCTGGACAAAACAATATGGGAAGGGACATGTAGTGACAATACAAATAGGTCACGACACTCCAACTTACGAAAACCTCAATTATCGAAAATTATTACTGCAAGCCATTGAATGGGTCTACAAGGCAAGATAATTGTAAAAGCCGAGCAGTCTGACCACATTTGTTTGGTCAGATTACACTTAACCTACATAATAAAACAACAAATATTTAACTCTGGATTTGGGTGGTCAATTTAAGCTGGTCATAAGTGGTCAATTTGACTAGTTTTTGCATATCAACATTAAAATGAATAATGATCTTTTGATGATTTCCAGGAGTCATAGTATAAAATTACACGATTTTTGGCAAATCCGTTTTTCTTCCAGTTGCCGGTCACCGGTAGCCTCGTTCAACCAGTTAACTTTTTCTTGATTTCTATACGAACATCCCTTAACTTTGGTAATGCATTTATAATTTCCTTCTATGAAAAAGTCAATTATTATCCTATTTATCCTGCTATCAGCACTTTCAGTAAAAATAGTTGCGCAGAACAAACCTGATACTGAAATATGCATTCCTTGTGATAAACTAATCGAACTTAAGCTCCCTGATGTGAAGATCACAGGTACTATTACCGTCACCCAGGGACCATCCCACTGCAAAGTAACCGGAGTTATTGGTAAGGAGATCAATTTCGAACTCCTGCTTCCGCTCGACTGGAACGGGATCTATGTAATGGGCGGTGGAGGAGGTTTTGTAGGATCAGTACAGAATATGGCAGCCGGGAAAGTAAAGGAAGGTTATGCAACATCTGGGACAAATACCGGCCACAAGACAGCAGGTTTAGGATCGGCAAACTGGGCGCTTAATGATATGGAGAGACAAGTGAATTTCGGACATCTTGCTGTTCACCGTACTGCTGAAGTATCGAAAGCAATTATTGGTAGCTATTACGGCAAGTGGCCGAAATATTCCTATTTCACGGGATGTTCAAGGGGAGGTGGCCAGGCTATGATGGAGGCCCAGCGTTACCCCGATGATTTTGACGGGATCATCGCAGGAGCTCCTGCATTCGACTGGATAGCCATTGCAGTTGAAGCTATTCAAAATACACAGGCAGTATATCCAACGAAGCTTACCGAATCGATACTTACAAAGGAGCATATTAAGATTCTCCAGGAAGCAGTACTTAAGCAGTGTGATTTGCTTGATGGAGTAAGGGACAGTATTATAAACAACCCGGCGAATTGTAAGTTTGATTTTGTAACCCTGCCTATGTGTCCGGGTGATGTGCCGGGAAAGGGATGTTTCACCACTATCCAGGTGAAGGCAATAAAGACGATTTATGATGGTTTTGATGTTGGGAACGGTATTAAATATCCGGGGTTCCCATTTGGTGGTGAGAATGAAGGAGGAGGCTGGATCACATGGATCACAGGCCCGAATGAGATGACGACGAAAGTTGGTTATCCAAGCCTAATAGCATACTTTGGGATAGAGATATTCAAATACCTGATTTTACAGGATCCCAATTGGAATTACCTGGATTATAAATTCAGTGGTTACGAGAAGGAGATGAGGTATGCTGCGGCCTATCTCAATGCCACATCTGTTGACTACAGTGGCTTTAAGAACAGAAAGGGGAAAATCATTTTCTACCACGGGTGGAATGACCCGGCGCTATCAGCATTCTCAACCATAGAGCATTATAATGCTGTTAAGGCGGCTGATCCTGCAATCAATGATTACATGAGGCTTTATCTTCTTCCGGGTGTACTGCATTGCGGAGGAGGTGAAGGGCCATCTGATGCTGATCTGCTGGCGATTTTGCGCGACTGGGTAGAGAACAGCAAACCTCCCGAAAGAGTGGTTGTCACGAAAAAAGTTTTGGGCAATGAGGTGATTTCGAGGCCGGTCTACCAATATCCCCAGGAAGCAATTTACGACGGGAAGGGGAATCCCAATGTGGAAAGCAGTTATAAGTTGAAGCAATAAATACTTTATTAAAAGTGAGGTATGAGGCTGATTAATTTGATATAGTTAAAACCTACTCCAACCTAATAAATCTTACCAAATCTTTAGTGAAGTTAAGGTTAGATAATTCACTTGTCTTTTCTACAAAAGAGGACTCTATTTTTAAGGAAATCCAGCCAAAAATGCACCAAAACCTAGCAAGAACCTAGCAATAAATTAAAACCACTTATCAAGTTTTCATGATAAGTGGTTGATTTTTTGGTTGCTCCATCAGGGCTCGAACCTGAACTTTTCAGAATACAGAGTAAGATCGGAAGGCTAAAAATGATGCGGATTCCAGAATTTTTGCAGCAAAATCAAAATTTCCTTTCATATGATAGGAAACTATTGCAGACTGAAAAATAAAAAAGAGGTCAAAAAAGAACTCTTGTCCTGTTTGGTACCACTGATCATCGAAAGTTGCAACCAGCGGAAAGACCTTCTTTTAAAAATAATAATTAAAACTTTTTTAATTAATTTTCAGCTGCACAAAACAACCTAATAAATAAGAAATAATGAAAAAAATGGAACGTAGATCTTTTCTGAAAAGTGCCACCGCTGTCTCAGCTTTTACTATTTTAAAACCTGGAATTGCTTTTGGTACAAATGCCAACTCTGCCATACGGATGGGGATTATCGGGTGTGGAGGAAGGGGAACCGCTGTTATTACCTCAATATTAAAAAACACCGGCACTGTTATTATTGCAATGGGTGATCTCTTTGATGACAAACTTCAAAAGGCAAAAGTCAATTTAAATAAGCTTAATACCGAAAAGGGATTGCCTGAGGTACCAAAAACGAATTTTTATCAGGGTTCAAAAGCTTGCTTCGCGCTTCTGGACAACAAAGATGTTGATGCAGTTTTAATATCCTCTCCATGTTATTCACATTCCGGATATATCGAAGCGGCTCTTGCATCCGGGAAACATGTTTATTCTGAAAAACCGGTGGCTGTCGATGTTGCAGGTTGTGAACAAGTTATACGGTTAGGTGAAATGGCAAAAGGGAAACTTAGTCTGGCTATAGGATTTCAAATCCGGTTTGCATCGGCATACGTGGAAATGGTCAGGAGAATTCAACAGGGTGATCTTGGTGAAATAATAAATGCTCAGCTGTATTACTTTTCATCCGGTCTTCCTGTTAATCCCTATAATAATATGTCATATGATGAAGCAAGGATCCGTAATCAATATCATTTTCTTGCATTGTCAGGAGGTAACCTTATTGATCAGGGAATTCATATGCTTGATGTCTGCAACTGGGCCCTTCAGACACACCCTTTAAAAGCGATAGGCACCGGGGGGAAGAAAGGAGGATCCGATTTTGGCGACATATGGACAAACTACCAGGTCCTCTATGAATATCCGGATGGTGTTAATGTTTGCTATCATAACACCCAGCAAGGGACACAATCCGGTGATGTTTGTGCCAGGTTTATAGGAACTAAGGGTATTGCCGAAGCACATTACAGCGGTGGAGTATTTATTCAAGGCGAAAAACCGTGGGACTCAGGCATTCCAAAATGCGAGGATGCAGTATTGACTGCTGAACAAAGAGCTGCAGGTATTTTCCTGTCTTCATTACAGGACGCTGATGCAAATAAGGATATAGCCTTTATCAAAAGTATTGAAACCGGAAAGTATATTAACGAGGCACAATCGGGATCCGAATCAACACTCACTGCTATCTTAGGCAGAACGGCTGCAATTGCAGGAGAAGAAATTACCTGGGATGAATTGATTTTCTCGAACGGGAGACTTGATCCTATGTTAGATCTTGCCCAATTTGATAAATAAAACACTATCCAAAATGAGATAGGTAATGAGGTACCTATTCCGGAGGGGGAAGTGAATTTCCCGGCAATAATTTCCTGCCTTAAGAAATTGGACTTTAACGGAGCCATTACAATAGAATACGAGCTTGCTGAACGCAATAATGAATATATCTTAAAAACAAAAGAATATCTCGAGAAGATTATTTCATCATGATAAACTTGCAAGAACAGAGTCTTGAATTTTCAATATAAATTGCAATCTTTAGTTATTTCTTTTATATCATTATCTTATGAAGAAATATAATGTTGGCATAATCGGTTACAGCTGGGCAGCAGGAGCCCACATCGAAGCTATTAACAAAACTTCCAATGCACACGTAACAGCTATTTGTTCTTCCCGGGAACTTGATTCAGCAGAGATCAGTGCGAAACATGGCGGAACGATAACTTGTTACACGGATCTGACACATATGCTAGCGGATCCGAATCTTCACGCAGTGTCAATTTGCAGTTACCCTGCAGATCATGCAAAACAGGCAATTACGGCAGCCAAAGCCGGTAAGCATCTTATTATTGAAAAGCCGTTGGCTTTGACATGGGATGACTGCCTGGCTGTTGAGAAAGCAGTGCAAAAAGCAGGTGTGAGAACATGCGTATGCTTTGAATGCCGCTATTCGAGTCAGTTACTTACAGTCAAATCAATGATTGACCAGGGTCTGTTTGGTAAAATACACTATGGCGAAGTTGACTATTATCACGGCATCGGCCCCTGGTATGGTCAGTTTCGCTGGAACATAAAAAAGGAAGCTGCTGGTAGTAGCCTCTTGTCTGCCGGCTGTCATGCAATGGATGCTCTTTTATTATGCATGGGTAGTGAGTTTGAGACAGTCAGCAGCTATTCTACCTATTCTTCAAATAAGGATTTTGCTAAATACGAGTATCCTTCGAGTTCAGTTTCCATCATTAAATTCAAGAATGGAGCTATCGGTAAAGTTGCTTCTATTATTGACTGTCTGCAACCATATTATTTTCACTTTCATCTGGTTGGAAGTGAAGGTAGCCTTCTTGATAATAAATTTTATACTACAAGATACTCCAGCCTGAACAAAAACAAATGGAGTGAACTTTCAATGAAGATGCTCGATTCTGGTGATGTTTCTGATCACCCTTACCAGGTCCAGTTTGAAGCCTTCTTTAATTCTATTGATGAAGGCAGGGAAATGCCTTTGACCAGCCTGGCTGACGCTCTCAAAACTCATGAATTGATTTTTGCTGCTGACAAATCTGCCAGCCTCAATACTTCAAAAAAATTGGAATTATCGTAATAATGAATGGAACTTTGAGAAAAAGCGTATTAGCATTATTTGCGCATCCGGATGATGCTGAAATTATGTGTGCAGGCACACTGTTTTTATTAAGAAAAGCCGGATGGTCAGTTCATATTGCCACCCTTACTCCCGGAGATAAAGGGACAAATGAGTATACAACGAGAGAGATAAGCCGTATCAGGAAGGCAGAAGCTAAAAAAGCCGTAGAATTGCTGGAAGGAGATTATTTTTGCCTTGAATTTGAAGACGTGTATATATTTTACGATCGTGAAACAATTAACAAAACCACTGCATTAATCCGGAGAATACATCCAACAATAGTTATCACAGCAAGTCCGGCTGATTATATGATTGACCATGAGATGACCAGCATGATTGTTCAGACAGCTTGTTTTGCTTCAGGTATTAAAAATATGGAAGTGAATGAGGAACCTTTTGAGCCAGTACCTTATTTGTACTATTCTGATCCAATGGAAGGGAAAGATAAATTAGGGAAGCCGATAAAGCCATCTGTTTATGTTGATATTACAAAAGAGATAGGACTCAAGGAAGAAATGCTTGCGTGTCATAAAAGTCAACGGGAGTGGTTGAAGTTACATCATAAAATAGATGAGTATATCCTTTCGATGAAACGATTTGCTGAATTGAGAGGAAAAGAAATAAACACAAAATATGCTGAAGGTTTCAGACAACATTTAGGTCATGGTTACCCTCAAAATAATATTCTTAAAGAGGTGCTTGATGATCTGGTTGAAGTCAGGTAAACGTCATAAATACAAACCAAAATAAGTAAATTACTATGCCCCGAAGATTAAGTATGCTTGCCCCTGACTGGTGGGACTTTACTACACTTGATGATGAATTATTAAGTGATGCCGCAAAGCTTACCCCTGGAGATCTTCTTCAGTTATCCAGAGAAGGATTCAAAGTTATTTTCTACAATACCCTGGAGGATTTTTATCTGGCAGAAGCACTCGAATACATCACCAGCTGGAAACAAGCAACAAACAGTCACCCTGCAGGAATTTGCGGGCCAATCGGTCCTACAGAACAACTACCTCTTGTTGCCCGTATTGTCAACGAATTGCAGCTGAATTTGTCGAATGCACATTTCTGGGGTATGGATGAATGGTACATCAACGGAAGAGAAGTTGAGATAACCAATCCTTTATCATTTGAAAAAACAGACAGAGAGCTATGTTTTAACCTGATTGATAAAAAGTTAGTGATGCCCGATGCCAACCTTCATTTTCCAAAAGCAGATTTTAATAAATACATTGATAGTTGGGAAAGTGGAATTCGTTGTGTCGTGATGCAAGGAGGACAAGGAGATACTAAACACTGGGCATTTAATGATCCTGTAAAGAGAGAAGGCAAATTCAAAGATGCCCCTCCTTCCCCTTTAGAATACCGAAAACTTTCAACACGTGTGGTAGATCTTCATCCCGTAACATGCATTCAAAATGCACGTACCAGTGCAGGGGGAGTTATTACGGGCATTCCGGTGCAAGCACTTACTGTCGGGCCAGAGCAAACATGGAAGGCAGAAAAAGTATCTATCTGGCATGCTGGGACACATGATAATCCATTTGGGCAGCGACTGACTGCTTTAATGATCAGCAAGAAGATAATGGATAGCTCTGTACCTATGTCTCTATTGGCAGATCATCCTAATGTTCAGTTCAATTACTTCAGGGGTGGTATTGGAGTATGTGAAACAGAGATGCACTGAACCTGACGAGTAGAAACATGCAGGCAATAGACACAAATGCCAAGATGTTACCGATCAATTGCAACTTATGCCTGAGGGACAGTATTACCGGTTGAAGACCGTAGACTGCGTTCAGATTATCAATGATATATGGGTGTAAACAGCAATTGGTTTTATTTAAAAAAACTGAAATTGGTACAAGTAGTAATCTTGGAAACTAGAATAGTAAAGAAAGGCGTTTAGCTTCTATAAAGGGTGAAATTGTTGACTGGACTCCTGTGTTTCCTTTGCTGAGGAGGTTTGCTTCAAAGCGGCATTTTGTTGGAAAATCCGGTCAAAATGACCACTTCCAAGTCCTCTCTGATAACATTTAACATACATTACAAAACAACAAGGATTTAACTCTGTGTTTG
>JBGOZX010000148.1:0-10384 GCA_041480425.1 Bacteroidia bacterium | reverse complement strand
TATGAAAAGAAAAAGAATTCTGACATATTGCAGATAGAGGGTATTCTGTTTTGGAATAAAAACAGGCTGATAACTGTCAATTATTTATAGCTTTGGTTTAATAATTTATCCTTAAAATCATGAAAAAGAAAACCGGATCAGTCTTTATCTTACTCATGTTACTAAGTATAATACCGGGTATAATACCAGCATCTGCCCAGACAGTGAAGGCAAATCCTTCTCTTGATGAAAAAGTAAAAAAATTCTTAAATGACCATTCAAGGCAATGGTACGATATGAATATTCCACAGGCAGACGGACAGTTACTTTATGATCTGATAATCAAAAACAACTATAAGAGTGTTCTTGAGATCGGTACTTCAACAGGCCTATCAGGAATCTGGATGGCGTGGGCTCTTAGTAAAACAGGTGGCAAACTTATTACAATTGAGATAGATGAAGAAAGACATAAAACCGCCCTGGAAAACTTTAATCAGGCCGGATTATCGGAATATATTGATGCAAGACTTGCTAATGCCCACACACTTGTGAAAGAACTTAAAGGACCCTTCGATTTTGTCTTCAGTGACGCAGATAAAGATTGGTATAAAAACTATTTTATTGATGTTGATCCCAAATTGAAAGTGGGTGGTTGTTTCACAGCTCACAATATCACTGACAGAGGATCTGGTGGCCGCGGAGGTTATGGCGGAGGTCAGGGGGAATTTTTAAATTACGTTAAAAGCCTGAAAAACTACGAGACTACTGTAAACAGTTCAGGAGGGGGAGTTTCAATAAGTTACAAAAGAGCTGAAAAGTAAACTCATCTGATTATGGCGGAAGAAAAACTGCAGAGAAAACTTGGCATTTTCCCTGCTACCAATATTGTTGTCGCCAATATGATTGGCGCAGGGATATTTACTACTTCAGGGCTCCTTATGAGCGGGTTAAATGATCCTGTTTTAATGCTTACCTTATGGGCAGTCGGTGGAATAATTGCCTTGTGCGGCGCACTCTCCTATGGAGAGCTCGGGGCAGCAATGCCCGGAGCAGGTGGCGAGTATCTTTTCCTTTCAAAATTATATCATCCTATTTTTGGTTTTCTCAGCGGATGGGTCTCTTTTATGGTAGGTTTCTCTGCTCCTATTGCAGCTTCAGCCCTGGGTTTCAGTGAATATTTCTCCAGGGCATTCCCTGGCCTGACCTTTTGGCTCCAAAGTTCAGGTATTGGACCTGGTCTTACAAAAAAACTTCTTGCGGTCAGCATCATATTGATATTCACATTTATTCATTATCGTGGTATAAAATACGGAGCCAGAATTCAGAATATACTTACAATACTTAAAGTTTTTCTTATTGTAATCCTGCTTGCGGCAGGATTCTCCTCAGGAAAAGGAGATTTAAGTAACTTCAGTGCAGGAGGTAATGCTCCGTCAGGTCTGGACGGATGGAAGACAATCGGTCTTTCGTTAATGTGGATAATGTTTGCTTACAGCGGATGGAATGCCTCAACTTATCTTGGCGCTGAAATAAAGAATCCCTCAAAAATACTTCCGCGGTCGCTTATTTATGGTACCGGTATAGTTATTATTCTTTATCTGGGTATTAATATTCTGTATGTCTATGGCATTAGGCCGGAGGAGATGAAAGGTGTTATTTCCGTAGGCGGACTTGCAATGGGAAATCTTTTCGGGAAGTCGGCCGATATTTTGTTTTCATTACTCATTGCATTTGCACTTTTCTCTTCCCTTAGCGCCTTCATAATTATAGGTCCGAGAGTTTATTACTCAATGGCCAAGGACGGGCTTTTTTTCAGATCAGCTGCCAAGATCCACCATAAATTTCAGGTCCCATCCAACTCAATATTACTGCAATGCTTAATTGCAGTCGTACTTGCCCTCTCCGGAACATTCGAACAGGTTCTAACCTATATGGGATTTGCACTTGGGATTTTTCCTATTCTCACAGTAATCGGTGTATGGAAACTCAGAAAAAATAATCCAGACGGGCTGCGGTTAATGGGATTTCCGCTTACTCAAATAATATATATTATGGCCGGTATTCTTATTCTGATACTGTCATTTCTTGAAAGGCCACTTGAGTCATCAATTGCTCTGCTAACAGTATTAATTGGGATCCATGCTTACTTTATTTTTAAAAAGACAGGGTTGGGGTGAGGTTTATCTCCCTATCCCCGCCAGGTCACGTATTACAACAGAAGCACAAGCTATCCCGAAAGCCGCTGGCATATATGAAATGGTACCAACAATTGACGCTTTGTTCTGCTCACCTTTGGTAGCGACAATCTTTGTTTTGTCAATTTGCTCCGGGGAATAGACAGCAGTCACACCTTCCCGTATTCCCAGACGATGAATACGCTTTCTTAATAGCCTTGCAAGTGTACAATCGGTTGTCTCTGAAATATCGCAGATATTGATTTTTGTCGGATCAAATTTTCCTCCTGCTCCCATCGAACTGACAATCGGATACTTTTTTTGAATAGCATGAAATATCAGAAAAACTTTCGGAGATAATGTATCAATAGCATCAACAACATAATCGAATGACGATTCAAGCACCTCTATCATCCTTTCGTCTTTTATATATTCCCGAATTACTGTCAACTCAAGGTCCGGATTGATATCGGTTAACCTTCTGCCCATAACTTCTGCTTTGCCCAGGCCTTCAGTACTTTTAAGAGCAGGGAGTTGCCTGTTCCTGTTAGTCAGGTGAATTGTGTCGCCATCAACAATTGTAATCTTCCCGACTCCTGCCCTGCAGATCATCTCTGCAGCATAAGCACCGACTCCGCCTAATCCTACAACCAGGACACACGAAGTCTGAAGTTTCTTTAATCCTTCACTTCCGAGAATTAATCCGGTCCTTGTCAGCCATTCAGTCATTGTGCCAATTTGAATTATTTATTCAAGTTTCTTAAAATAGATTCTTTGTTTTACCCCTCCCTTTTTACCCCCCAGCCCCCTGAAGGGGGGCAAATAAATAACCATGATTTACCCCCCCTTTAGAGGGCAGGGGGGTGAAAAAAACTATTAAAGTTATCCGATATAATCAATTTTAAATCATCAACCGATATGTCCAGGTCAGTTGCAACTTTATTGTAAATATCTCTTATATCGACATCTGCTCCGTCAGTTTCGAGAAAAATCCTATCCGTTGGTAATGATCTGAGCAAATCTGTTGATTCCGCCCGTACCACAAAATCAAACCAGAACGAAAGGAACATCCCACGGGATATAAGCCGCAGAGCCAGCTCCTTCTTTCCTCTGAAGCCATGAATAAGCCAGAGGGTTGAAGGTTTCAGTTTTTTATGCGTCGAAAGCAGTTCATCCCATGCCCTGACACAATGGATGATAACTGGTTTTTTTTTGTCATTGGCAATGATTATCTGTTCTTCAAATGTTTTTTTCTGAAGTTCAGCAGAAGGACCCTTTAACTTATCAAAACCTGCCTCTCCAATCGCGATCAGACAAGGCCGGTCAGCTACTGTCAAAATAAATCTGATAAGCTGATCATGGTTGTTTTCATTAAGATACCAGGGATGAATTCCGGCTGTAAATGCTACTCCGGGTATATTTTCCGGTACTTCCTTTTCATGGGCCATCAGATTCTCAACAATAAAAATGCCAGGAGCAGGCTTTGCTCCATGGGAATGAATATCAATATAATCGCCCTGCCGGGGAAGGTTCATCTCATTCACTTACCTATTTCAGTAAGTCCCTTGTTAATACGTTTAATGGTTTCCTCTTTACCAATCCAACTGATTATGTCGAATATATGAGGGCCACGCGACGCTCCAACAATAACCAGCCTGAAAGCATTCATTATTTCACCGGTATTATATCCTTTCTCCTCAATCCATGCTTTAACAGCAGGTTCTGTGACCGAAGCAGAAAAGTTCCCGATCTTTTCAAGTACTGATTTTAATTCACTGAGAAGAGAGGGAGTATTTTCTGTCCATCTCTTCCGGATTATTTCAGGGTCGTATTTTTCGGGAGGTTTAAAAAAGTAATCGGTTTGTTCCCAGATATCCTTTACAAAGCTTACCCTTTCCTTTACAAGACCAATAAGAACCTCAAGATTAACAATATCAACATGATATCCTTTAGCTCTCAGAAAATCCCGGAATTCAAGGGCAAGTTGATTATTGGTCCTTTTCTGGAGATAAAAGTGGTTGAACCATTTTGCTTTTTCAGGGTCAAACCTGGAACCGGATTTGCCGACCCTCTCAATAGAGAAGGCATTAATCAATTCTTCCTTTGAAAACACTTCCTGTTCAGTACCCGGGTTCCATCCCAATAAGGCAAGCATGTTAATAAATGCATCAGGATAATATCCTTCTTCGCGATATCCCTTAGCCGTTTCCCCAAAGGGCCAGTAAAGAGGGAAGACAGGAAACCCCATTTTATCGCCATCACGCTTACTTAGTTTACCTTTACCATCTGGTTTAAGGAGGAGGGGAAGATGTGCAAAGAGTGGGGGATTCCATCCACAAGAGCGGTAAAGCATAATATGCAGCGGCAGCGAGGGGAGCCATTCTTCACCACGTATTACATGACTTATTTCCATCAGATGATCGTCAACAATATTGGCCAGATGATAGGTCGGCATCCCGTCCGATTTGTAAAGTACCTTATCATCGAGAGTGTTTGTGTTCACAACAATATGTTCCCGTATTAAATCATCAAAATGGATATCCTCATCTGACGGTATTTTGTATCGTATCACATAAGGTTCTTCGTTTTCCAGTTTTGCTTTCCATTCAGATTCAAGTAAAGAAATTGAGTTGCACAGGTTATCTCTTACAGAAGCGTTGTAAATGAATGTTTTCCCTTCTTTTTCTGAATCAGCTCTAAGCTTTTCAAGTTGCCCGGATGTATCAAAAGCATAATAGGCATCCCCTTTTTCGATAAGAATATCAGCATATTTTCTGTAAATACCCTTTCTGTCACTTTGCCTGTAAGGACCATATTGCCCACCTTCATTAATCCCTTCATCAACAACTATTCCGCACCATTTAAGTGAATCCATAATATACTCCTCAGCACCCTCGACAAATCTTGTCTGGTCGGTATCCTCTATTCTTAAGATGAGAACACCTTTATTCTTTTTCGCAAAAAGATAGTTATAGAGAGCTGTCCTTACTCCACCGATATGTAAAGGGCCCGTTGGACTTGGGGCAAAACGTACTCTTACCTGTGCCATATTTTGGAAAAATCTGTATAAAATTAATCAAAGATAGATAAACACCTCAACATAATACAATTTCGAAAATTGTCCGAAGAAAATAATTTACTGGATTAAAGGGAGCTTTAAAATCAATTTTGTATCATAAGGTTATTCAATTAAGAAAGCAGATTTATATTAATTTAGCATTTTGAAATATTTCCTATGAAAAAGATGAAAGCTCTTGTTAAAGCCCGGCCTGAAAAGGGGCTATGGATGGAGGAAGTACCTGTTCCTGAGCCCGGACTTAACGATGTAATTATAAAGGTAAAGAAATCGGCTATCTGTGGTACCGATTTGCATATCTACGAGTGGAATGACTGGTCAAAACGCACTATTAAAACACCTATGGTTATTGGTCATGAATACATGGGGTTTATTGAAAAGATGGGGGCCGGGGTTGTTAACCTTAAAACAGGAGAAAGAGTAACAGGAGAGGGGCATCTTGCCTGCGGCCATTGCCGGAACTGCCGACGGGGGAAAGAGCATGTATGTGAAAACACCATTGGCATCGGAGTAAATATTGATGGATCGTTTGCTGAATATGTTAAGATACCTGCTTCAAATGTTATACCTCTCGACCCAAGGATCCCCGAAGAATGGGCTGCTATAATGGATCCTTTCGGTAATGCAACTCATACAGCTTTATCATTTCCGCTTCTGGGAGAAGATGTTTTAATAACAGGATCTGGCCTGATCGGCAGCATGGCTGTTGCAATTGCCAAGTTTGCTGGAGCAAGGTTTATTGTTGCCAGCGACCTGAGCGACTACCGTCTGAATATTGCAAAAAAAATGGGAGCTACACTTATAGTAAATCCATCGAAAGGTGAAAAGATTTCAGATGCTGTCAGAAAGCTGGGAATGAGGGGATTTGATATAGGGCTGGAAATGTCGGGGTCGCCAAAAGCATTCGTTGAAATGATCAGTAATATGTATAACGGTTCAAGCATTTCATTGCTTGGAATACTTCCCTCTGATTTTGAAGTTCCATGGAGTGATATCATTTTTAAGGCAATCACCCTAAAGGGTATCTATGGCAGGGAGATGTGGGAGACATGGTATAAAATGGAACAGATGATTATCGGCGGTATCGACCTCAATCCGGTAATTACTCACCGCTTCCATATCGACGATTTCCAGAAAGGTTTTGATGCCATGGAGCAAGGGAATTGCGGTAAAGTGATTCTAAATTGGGATTAAGCTTATTATAATATTACTAAAGAACCCTTAGTGAAACACTTTGTGTTCCTTTGTGGTAAAAAATTTTTAACCTTGCCTACCGGCAGGCAGACACGAAGGCGCTCCAAGGATAACACAAAGGCGCACAAAGTGTTAATAGAAAAAAACAAAATCATGTATAGCAATTATCAAAAACATTTAAATGCCCTTCTGAATGAAATAAAAGAAGCTGGTCTGTATAAAAATGAAAGTATAATTGTTTCACCCCAGGGTGCTGAAATTGAGTTGAATACTGGACAAAAAGTGCTTAATTTCTGTGCCAATAATTATCTTGGCCTTTCAAATAATTCCGGTCTTATTGAGGCTGCAAAGGCATCTCTCGATGACCATGGTTACGGAATGTCATCTGTGAGATTTATCTGTGGCACTACAGACCTTCATAAAAAGCTGGAGGATAAGATTGCAGATTTTTTCGGAACCGAAGATACCATCCTTTATGCTTCCTGTTTTGATGCAAATGGTGGTGTGTTTGAACCGCTTCTGACAAGTGAAGATGCGATTATCTCTGATAGTTTGAATCATGCTTCAATTATTGATGGAGTGCGTTTATGCAAGGCTCAAAGATACAGGTACGAAAATGCTGATATGGAGGATCTTGAGAACCAGCTTCAACTAGCTCAGGAACAGCGTTTCAGGCTTATTGTAACTGATGGGGTCTTTTCAATGGATGGCAATGTCGCCCCTCTTGATAAAATCGTTGCTCTGGCAAATAAATACGATGCCATGGTTATGGTTGACGAATCCCATTCTGCCGGAGTTGTCGGTAAAACAGGACGCGGCATTACTGAACTCTATAGTCTTAAAGGCAAAGTTGAGATCATCACAGGAACTCTTGGGAAAGCCTTTGGAGGTGCTATCGGAGGCTTTACAACAGGAAAAAAAGAGATTGTTGAGATGCTCAGGCAGAGATCACGTCCTTACCTGTTCTCAAACTCAATACCACCACTGGTAGCTGCTGCCGGGATCCGGATGGTCGAAATGATGACTGAAACCAATGACCTTCAAGATAAACTGCACAGGAATGCTGAATATTTCATAAGCAAAATGACTGAACTTGGCTTTGATATAAAACCCACCAAATCAGCAATATGTGCAGTAATGCTTTATAATGCAAAACTTTCACAGGAATTTGCTTCAAAGTTGCTGAATGAAGGTATTTATGTTATAGGTTTTTATTATCCTGTCGTTCCCAGAGATAAGGCAAGGATAAGAGTTCAGCTCTCAGCTGCACATGAAAAGGAACACCTTGACAAAGCAATTGGAGCATTTAAAAAAATTGGACAAGAGCTGGGTGTTATAAAATGAAATTCTTTTTAAACCATAAAGGTTATCAACAAAAACTTAAATTATGCCAAAAACCCCCTTTTGGATTTTCCCCTGCCTACTGGCAGGCAGGCCCCTTCCCGCCTTCGCTTTCCATCGGCCGCCATAGGCTTGTCGCCTACGCTCCAAAGCTTCAGCGACGGAGCGCCGACGGCGCCGCGCGTAGCTCTGCGCCTTTGCGTAGCCGCTTCAGCGCAGCAAGGTCAGCGAAGCAAAGCTGGAGGAAGGTCGGGAAGGGGGTAAATACATAGCATACTAAAAAACTGAGTTAAATGAATAAAATTCTCTTCTCATTTTACAGAATTCTGGTCCCGAAGCCAATAAGAACCGTAATACTTAAAAGCAATATCAGGCATAAAATCCTGGACCATTTCGCTAATATGTCTGAAAATGAAATAAATGAAGATCAGAAGGAAGTATTGAGATACCTGGGAAATAATCCTGTTTCGACCTTTCCCTACTCATTTCAGAAAACCTACTCACCTGATAAAATTGAGGTATTTTCTGACCCTGAAAATGGGATGAAATATGTAATCCAGGAAGGTAAAAAGCTATACTTTAAGAAAAGGTGGAGCAAAAAAAGAATTCAGAGAGGGTATTCAGACCTTGCTAAAGAACAGGATATTAACAGTCCCCACAGGTATATCTCTCCTGATTTTTCTCCAAATAAAAATGATATTTTTGCTGATATTGGGGCAGCGGAAGGTAATTTCTCATTATCAATAATAGAAAAAGTTAAAAAAATCTATCTGTTCGAATATGATCCTGAATGGATAAAAGCGCTCGAAATAACTTTTGCTCCATGGAAAGAGAAGGTTGAAATTATAAGCAAATATGTCACCGATTTTGATGACGATAAACATATCCGTTTAGATACTTTCTTTGACACTAAGAAAGATATTACTTTCCTTAAAATAGATGTCGACGGATATGAACAAAAGGTATTGAATGGCTGCAGCAAGCTCCTATCCGGAAATATCCCCTTAAAACTTGCCCTTTGTACCTACCATAAAAACAATGATGAAAAAGATTTTACCGAATTGCTTCAAAGGAATGGTTTCAATGTGTCAAAATCAAAAGGATTTATGATCCATTACTACGATAAAAAAATTAAAGCCCCCTGGTTACGCAGAGGGCTTATAAGAGCAATAAGATAATAGCATCATCCGCATTTTGATGATGCGCAGTCTTTGCAGATCAGGCATCCTTCTTCATAAACAAGGTTATCCGAACCACATTCTCCGCATTTGCCTTTTGCTTTTGTTCCGTTTGGAATATATTTTTTAAGTGCCCTCTCAACTCCGTTCTTCCAGTTGTTAATTGATTCGCTGTCGAGTTTCAGTGACTGAACAAGATTAACCACATCTGCTATTGGCATTTCATGTCTCAACACACCTGAGATAAGTTTTGCATAGTTCCAGAATTCGGGTTTAAACATATGTGAGAGACCTCCCATTGTTTTCTTATAACCATATTTATCGGTGTATTGAAAATCGTAGCGTGTCTTCCCGTCTTCATCCCTGATTTTAATGATTTTCCCTTTAATGATGGTTTTAGGAATCGGGAATATTTCTTCATCGGCCAGACCGGTGAAAATTTCATAAGGTCTTCCCTCTTTCAGACCTACAAAAGCCACCCATTTTTCGTCATTAAAATTGAACCTGATGACGTCACAATCCAGCACTTTCGGGCGTTTAGGTCTTTCTGTCCGGATCTCATTCTTACCTGCAATAAGAACACCGTTTCTTGAACCGTCACGATAAACGGTCGCTCCTTTGCATCCCGATTTCCAGGCAGTAAGATAAAGCTCACTTACCAGTTCTTCTTTAACATCAGCAGGAAGGTTGATAGTAGAGCTTATCGAATGGTCGACCCATTTCTGGATTGCACCCTGCATCCGTACTTTTGCAATCCAGTCAACATCGTTTGCTGTCGCTTTATAATAGGGCGATTTGGCAATTATCGATTCAATCTCCTCATCTCTCATCCTTGTTACTTCGTTAGGATCATACCCGTTCAGGTTCAGCCACTCAACAAATTTGTGATGAAATACATTGAATTCTTCCCAGGAGTCTCCAACCTCATCCTGAAATGTTACCCTGACATCCTTATCGTTGGGATTGACTTTTCTCCTGCGTTTATAGAAAGTAGAAAAAATCGGTTCAATTCCTGAGGTGGTTTGAGTCATCAGGCTGGTGGTACCGGTCGGAGCAATAGTAAGCAGAGCAATATTCCTGCGTCCGAATTTCACCATGTTTTTATACAATACAGGATCGGCCTCCTTCATCCTCAGAATGAAAGGATTATTCTTTTCCCTCTCAGCATTATAGATTGAAAACGGACCTCTCTCTTTGGCCAGATAAGTTGATGATTTATATGCTTCCGTCGCAAGCGTTTTATGAACTTCAACTGAAAAATCTGTTGCTTCATCGCTACCATACCGAAGGCCAAGACCTGCAAGCATGTCACCTTCAGCAGTTATACCAATCCCGGTTCTTCTTCCCTCCTCTGATTTTGTCCTGATGTTTTTCCAGAGGTTCCTTTCTACATGTTTCAATTCGTCTGATTCAGGATCGGTATCTATTTTTGCAAGAATTGC
>JBGOZX010000147.1:0-10401 GCA_041480425.1 Bacteroidia bacterium | reverse complement strand
CAGTACTCTCTGTACATTTACCTGGTCCATGCCCCAGTAGAAAATTCCGGCATAAAATGCAGTAGCCAGAATTCCCCAGAATGGATATACCGGATCGTCAAAGGGTTTTGCGATCGTCATCATCTGAGGTGCTTTCTCCATTAGTCCGTTCCATCCTCCGACTTTATCAAGCCCGATAAGAACCATGATTGCAGTACCTCCTATCATGATAATCACCTGAATGGCATCCGTATAAGCAACAGCAGTAAATCCCCCGATAATGGTAAAGATTGCCACAATCATTCCGATATAAAAGATTGTTGCCATAATGTTCCATCCAAGGATACTGTTCAAAACAAGTGCGCCTGCAAAAAGTGTAAAAGCAAGTTTTGTCATAATGCTTATAACCAGCATCAACCCGGAAAAAAATGTACGGGCACGGCGGTTATACCTGATTTCAAGAAATTCAGGGATTGTGAAAATCTTATTCTTCATGTAATAAGGGAAGAGAATAGCACAACTAAATCCCAGCGTTATTGGCATGGTAAGCTCAACCAGACCTGCAGAAAGCCCATAACGGTATGAGTCTCCGGATAAGCCGACTAGGTGCTCAGCTCCGATATTCGTGGCAAAAAGCGATGCTCCGATAATCGGCCATTTTATTGACCGTCCTCCAAGGAAGAAATTTGAACTGTCTTTACCTGCTTTTTTACGGTAGGCCATATACATACCATAGGAAAGGCTCCCTGTCATTACAAATGACAATACAAACCAGTCCAATGCAGTCAATGTAAGATTCATGTTATTAATGTATATTGAAATTATGCATATTTTAAGTACCTGATTTCACCATTAACTAATTAAGTAATTGCAAGAATTTCATCCATTCGTTTAATACTCTGGATCATGGACCTGACCGTATGGTAATTGATTTTCCATGAGTGTCCCATATGAGTCCATATCGGTTCGCCCCGACGGGTTAACAAGGGAAACCATTCTCCTACACCTTTATTTATGAATTTGTCGAATACAAAACGATGAACGTTCTTGTAAGCCACCCAGTATTTTTCATCATCAAACAGAATGCAGGCATCCAAAAGACCTATCAAAACTTCAGCCTGCTGCCAGAATTCTTTTTCGCGATCGTACACACTGCCGGAATGCGAACCTTCCACATAAACACCACCGAATTCCATATCAATTCCATTATCAACAGTATGATCGAATATGATTTTAAGAACATCATGGTAAGTATCCGGGTCAATTTTCAGGATTTTAAGGGCATGGATTAATAGCCACGCAAATTCCGCATTATGGCCATAACAGGTATTATCGGTAACATTGCTTTTCTGACCCTCTTCTGAAAATCTGTCCCAACCCCAGATAATATCAAATTTAATCTGTGGCGCAATGGTCCAGTCCTTAAAGAATTGCGGAATGCCGGTTTTATAAACAGGATGAATAATCCGGTTAAGAAGGATATCGATTACTTCGAGCAGCTTACGGTGGTGTACATCCAAACCAGTACATTCATAAAGCGCTGTAAAAGCTTCCATAAGATGCATGTGAACATCCAGTGTTTTACGGTCCCCTCCCAGGCTTCCCGGGCCACAGAGCGTCCAATCGCACCGGAACATTTCCCAGTAGCCTCCATACATCGAATCGACGCAATACTTTTGAACCAGGTCGAACACCTTCCCCGCATATTCAATGCCCCGGGGATCTCCGGTGGCAAGTGTATATTCGCTAAGTGAGTAGATTGCAAAACTATGCCCGTATATTATTTTCTGATCGAATTTTATATTCCCTTTCCGGTCCATCATCCAGAAAAACCCACCATGTTTATTATCCCACATTTTCCCTATGAGGAAATCAACACCATGTTTCGCAAGTGCGGCAAATTTTCCTTCTCCATAACCTGACCGGTGTGCTGAGGAAAGTGTATAAATACACCGGGTCTGAGCAATCAGTGACTTTTCATCTTCACCAGTGTCATTCCCGTTCTTGTCAAAATGTGTAATATATCCGCCGTTAATTTCATCCTTCATCCGGGTTGTCCAGAAAGGCAAAAGCTCATTGTTGAGGTGATTAACCGCTTCATTTTTTAATGTTATGACTTCTTCTCTATTCATGATAAAAATCAATTACTTTCGAAATAAGATGTGAGAAAAGAATCTTGTTCCATTAATGCAGTGACATTGGCATATCTCCAGGTTTTAAGAAGAATTTTAAAATAGAAGAACAATTGTGAAAGGAGGAAAAGCAGGAATACTCCGCCACCTGTGACAGGTTTCCATCCGGGGAGTATGCTTAAAACCAAACAAACAAACAAAATCTGGACTAATAACAGTATTAACATTGAGGTATATGATGACCAGAATTTCCTGAAGGTTTGGCCAAACCCGAAACCAATTGCTCTGAAACAGGAGGATTTTTCATATGATACCTGCCAGGCCCTTGCATAGTCTGCAACAAGAAGAAGAATCGGCAAAAGAATAAGAAAAATAAGGACGGTAATAAAGCTAATCGTAAATGCAGTTTTTTCAGAAATTGTTTCTGCCATACTAAGGAAAACCATTGGGACTCCAATCAATACTGCTGACAATACGTTTATTATAACGCTTATTATCAATGAAATAATCAGAAATGACCAAAAATTTTTAGCCGCTGCCCTGAAGAATTCTGAAGAAGAGATGTTGCCTGAATCCTTTCTCAGACAATTGAATAATCCCCCCGTAAGGAAAGCATTCATCAGAAATCCTACAAGGATCACAAAAAGCAAGCCTGCCGACAAAAAGGAAATCATACTTTTCAGATTTGATCCCAGGTCCGCAAAAACTTCCAGATCGAAACCATTAGTAAGTTTCTCAGTTATCATGCTATTGCCATATGCTGAATTTAGTGCTCCTTTAAGTGGAATCGCTAAAACGGAAATCAGTATAAGTGACAAGAACCATATTATCAAAACAACTTTCCATGATTTTATCGAACGGCAAAAGCCTGATTTTATCGAGTTAATTATTTTCATAAGAACCAAATTACACCGACATAATACTAATAAAGAACTGCATAAATGAAATGAACTTATTTACCATCCGGCGCACAGGTACCAGATCAGGGTCACTTGTTCTTGAGTTATTTATATAATTCACATCCATCCTGATTTTAAATTCAGGATCTATTTTCACCCATTGAATTTTTCTGTAACCTGTATAAGTATAGTCTTTAAACCTGCTTTTTCCGTCCCATGATTCAAGCACTTCATCACCGTTATTAAAATGTATCAGTACATCTACCGGCAGCATGACCTCTCCTGCTCTTTCAAGCTGAACAACTGCTGTGTACAAGGAATCCGGATGTAACCATCTGCTATCGAGTGTGTCTCCGGTTTCAATCTTACCCCTGGAGATTTTATATTTCCTGTTCTGAAATCCTGTCACTTTATAGTCGCATATACCTGTTCCGTAAAGTGTCTGATCAAAAAACCAGTTCATATCGGGCCCGAACTTATCCCCGTGGTCTCGTTTAACAACCTCATTAACAATATTTACAAAATCTTTTCCTGAAGGATGTCTGAAGGCCCATTTCTTATAGTACTCTCTGAATATATCATTGGTAGTCTCCTCACCAATAATACCCATAAGAGTATGGAGCCATGTTGCAGTCTTGAGGTACGACATCATCCAGTAAGTGTTATGCGGGTAATTCCACGAGTATTCTGCATTACTGGTTACCTGTCTGCTTGGTGAAAGAACATAAGACAATCTTGAAATAGATTCATCTGATATTTTTAGCAAAGGATGGTCCAAACGCCCGGAATTTTTACCATAATAGTGGTCCATAATTCTATCTTCCCAGAATGAATTAACACCTTCATCAAGCCAGGGTTCTTCAAATTCATTACTTGCCAGAATTCCCATGAAATAAGCATGTCCGAATTCATGAACCGTAACCATCTCAGGCATGTGATAAAAGGCTGGCATAATGAAGGAAGATGCTGATGTAAAAAGTGTTGTGTACTCCATTCCTCCGGCGCTTCTGCCTATTGAAGGGGGATCTACAAATGTCAGGTGCGGCCATGGATAAGGGCCGACATTATTATTCAGATATTCCAGTGCATTTTTTACTGCTGTGAATTGCCTTTCAACCTGGTTAATACGGTCTTTAGGTAAAAGTAAGGTAATTTTAACACGGTTCCACTGGGCAGTAAAAACAGCATATCCAGGCCAGGCTGTCCAAGCAAAATCTACTATATCTTCCGCCCTGTAAGTCAGAGTTTTTTCCCCTTCTGAAGTTTCCTCCTCTCTGATAAGCAGCCCTCCCGAACCAACCACATATTCCTTTGGAAGAGTGATGTTTACATCATACACACTATGGTTTGAATAGAACTCCGAATTTGCATGGAACTGGTGACAATTCCAGCCTCCTTTTTCAGCATACCTCATGCCTGCTGGTTCGTAAACACCAAACTTGGGGAACCACTGGCCTACAAAGAAAAAATCATTTCTATAACCAGCTCTTTTTAGACCTGGCTGAAAACCCACTCCGAAATTCGTGAGTTTCGTTTCAAAATTTATACTTACAAAAACTGTATCACCGGGAACAGCAGGTTTAGGAAGTATAACTTTCAGAACTGTTTTATCCTCATTATTTCCATCATCCGGACTAATATATTGCATCCGGGAAATCAGGTCGAGACCATTCTGGTCAGTAAAAGATTTTATTTCAATCCAACCCAGATCCGAATCATTATTACCCGGAGAACCGCCTGCCTCTTTATAAAAGGTTGTTTTATTACTTTTGAAAGCATTCATATAAAGATGGAACTGTATATCAGGTACAGTATCATTCGACGCATTAACCCAGAAGGCATCCATAATTCCATTTACTGTTTTTGATAAAGGATCGAGGCTGGCATCAATCCTGTAATTAGTAAGCCTTGCGCTAAGTGGTTCTTTCAGAACTATCTGTGATGATAAAAGCTGTAATAAGAAAAATGGTCCAAAAAGAAGTAATAAAAGCTTTTTCATAAATTACAGGTAAGATTTTGTTCCGGTTATTTATAATTCAAAAAACGGGATTAATTTTTTAAAGTTACACTTCCTTTTAAAATACTTAAAAAATGAATTGTATATTTTCTGAAAAAAGTGTCGTAAATTTCAGAAAGTAATCTTTACTGATAACTCAATCTGTATTTAAATAAATATGACGATACAACTCAATAATCAAATGATGAAATTTACCCTGATATTTATCCTATTATTGTTAGCTGGTACAACAGTTGCAAATCAACCTGATTCCCTGAAGGTTGGAATATTCGGACAGGTTAAAATTTATAAACCAGCCTCTGAACCTCAGCAATTGATACTATTTATAAGTGGCGATGGACGCTGGAATCTGGGGGTGATCGATATGGCTATTGCTTTTACCAGAATAAATGCAATGGTTGTTGGCATTGATATCACCAGGTATTACAAGAATCTGCAAAAGACTGTGTCGGATTGTTACTACCCTGCATCAGATTTTGAAAATCTTAGTAAAATAATTCAGGAGAAGTACCATTATAAAGAATACATAAACCCAGTGCTGGTTGGTTACTCATCAGGAGCAACTTTGGCTTATGGTATACTGGCACAGGCACCTGCTCATACATTTAAAGGTGCGATCTCTTTAGGTTTCTGCCCTGATATCGAAGTTAACCGCAAGCTCTGTCCAGGTTCAGGATTAAAATCTCATATTCTAAAAGAAGGGAAAAGCTTCTACCTTGAACCCTGCTCAAATTTACAGGAACCATTTTTCGTTTTGCAGGGAGAAACCGATCAGGTTTTTAATTTTGAATCTACTGCTAATTATCTCAAACAAGTCCCTAATTCTTTTCTGATTCCTCTGCCCGGAGTCGGACACGGTTTTTCAGTCCAGAAAAGTTGGATGCCTCAAATGAAAGATGCCTTCACTAAAATTATTTCTGCCAAACCGGCAATAACATCTGATATTGAAAACGAAAAAAAGATTCCTGATTTTTCACAGATCAGCAAATTACCTTATCATATTATTTCTGCCCGTAATGACAAAATAAAAGAACTGGTGTTTTTAATTTCGGGTGATGGAGGATTCAACAATTTCGAAGAATCTGTCTGTAATGAATTTGCGAAGAAAGGCTATTCTGTAATTGCTCTGGATGCTCTTAAATATTTTTGGAAAAGAAAGGATATATTTTCTACTGCGGCTGACGTTAATAATCTTGTATCATTTTATCAAAACTACTGGAAAAAATCTGAGATAATTTTTGTGGGTTATTCCTTCGGAGCAGATGCCATTCCGGTTATTGTAAACCACCTGGATGCAAAGTTAAAAAGTCAGACAAAACTGGTTGGCCTTTTATCTCCTTCAACATGGGCTGATCTTGAAGTTCATGTCGGAGAAATGCTTAGCCTGGTGTCAAAAGAAAGACTTTATGATGTTGCTTCTGAAATTAACAGACTATCATTCACACACACGCTTTGTATTTATGGTGATAATGAAAAAGAAGAAATAAAAAGCAAAATTTCAAATCCTGAAGTTGAATTTGTTACTGTTAAAGGAGGACACCATTTCAGCAATGATACTAAGTTATTGGTTGAATTGATTTTACAGAAGAATAAAAACATTTCAGATTAGATGCGATGGACAAAGCCAAATCCTTTATCTCAAAATTACTTTACAATAAATTTCTCTGGCAGCTTATTTTCTCCCTGTTTCTTATCGGAATGGCTGTCTTTTTCATTCGTCACGAAAACCTTGAATTGTCTCAGATCCGGAAGCAACTATCTGGCAGCAACCCATGGTATGTAGCTTTGGGAATCTTGTTAACATGTGTTTATGTGACATTTCAGGGTCAAATGTATGTACATAGCTATCAAGCCATGGGAATAAAGATTCCCCTGAAAGTGGCTCTCCGTTTATTCCTGAAACGTAATTTTATAAGTGTATTTCTGCCAGGAGGTGGATTTTCTTCACTTGCATTTTTTGCAGGGGAAGTTGAAAGCAGGGGAGCCAGCAAGCCACAGATTCATCTGGCTTCAACCATTTTTGCTTTTTTAAGCATTTTATCAGTAGTTGTAATCTCCTTCCCCATTTTGGGTTTTGCTCTTCTCCATTACAAATTTCAAAAGGCAGAATTATTTGGTTTTGTTTTTCTGATACTGATGATTATATGCTTTTTTGTTTTCCTTTATTCAGTTTCACGAAAGGAGAAGGCTTATCTCTGGTTATCGAAAATACGCCCCTCGGTTACTGTAGTTCTTGATGAGATGATAAGCCAAAGCATAAATCGTAATCAACTTTGGATAACCTTACTCTTCTCCATGGGCATTGAGATCCTCGGGATAATTCATCTTTATATTGCCATGCTTGCGCTTGGATTTGAGCCTTCGTGGCCCGCAGCATTTATCGGTTATATCGTTATGGTATTAATCCTTATTGCTTCTCCCTTTCTCCGTGGATTGGGGGCAATTGAAGTATCGCTTACCTATATTTTAGGGCAATTCGGTTTCCCGGTAATTGCAGCAGCATCTATCACCCTGCTGTATCGGTTTTTCGAATTCTGGCTTCCTCTTCTTGCCGGGATAGGAAGTTTTTTCTCGCGCAGAAATAATATCCTCCTGCGTGTTCTGCCTCCGATAATCATTTTCGTTCTGGGTGTTGTTAATATTGTTTCGGCAATAACACCAGCCATACCTGCCAGGTTAAAATTGGTAACTGAGTTTCTTCCAATCGACCTTGTAAGTAACAGCAACGAACTGGTACTTGTTGTCGGCTTGCTTCTAATAATTCTTAGTGTTTTCCTCTTACAAGGATCTAACAGAGCCTGGTATTTCGGACTGTTTCTTACAGGATTATCTGCAGTGGGTCATCTGTTAAAGGGAGCTGATTATGAAGAGGCAATTCTGGCTCTTATTGCGGCAGTCTCACTTGCATACACACGAGCTTATTATACACTTAAACCTCATCGCAGGCTGACACGAATCAGTTATTTTGTCCTTCTTTTTAGTTTTGCAGCAGTGCTTCTTTACGGCATAACAGGCTTTTATTTTATTGACAAACATCACTTTGGAATTGACTTTCAGCTTTGGGCGTCAGTGAAAGTCATCTTAAAGATGTTCTTTCTGTTTGATGACAGCGGGCTGAAACCACTCACCACCTTCGGACAAAATTTTCTCTATTCAATCTATATTTTCGGTGGACTTGTAGTCAGTTTTATTTTCTTCAGCCTGTTAAAACCATATTTCAGTAAACCATACAATTCGGAGGAAGACTTTAATATTGCAAAATATATTTCAAAACGTTACGGCCATTCTGCTCTTGACTTTTTTAAAACATATCCTGACAAATTCATTTTCCTGTCAGATGACCATGATGGTTTTGTTTCATTTAAAATGACCAGAAGTTTTGCATTTGTTCTTGAAAATCCTGTATGCAAAGATGATGAAGCTATGATAAAATTGGTACAAGATTTCGATCATTTCTGTAATGAAAATGGTTTTGTAAGCGTATATTATCGTATTCCGCAGCAATCATTAAAAATATACAAAAATCTGGATAAGAAGAGTTTCCCTATAGGTGAAGAAGCTATTGTTGATCTTACGACTTTTACCATGGAAGGTGGTAAAATGAAAACAACAAGAAGTGCAATAAACCGCCTGACTTCCGAAGGCTTTGATGTTAAAATATATCAGCCCCCCGTTAAAGAGGGGTTGCTGCAAAAACTTGAGATGGTTTCAAATAACTGGCTCTCAGAGATGAGTCAGAAGGAAATCGCTTTTACTCAGGGTGTTTTTGACAGGGTTATTCTTAAAGAACAAACTATTATTACAGTAGAGGATAAAGAGGAAAGAGTATACGCGTTTCTGAACTTAATACCCGACTTTGCGCCTGGTGAAGCAACTTACGACCTCATAAGGAAGATAGATGATGCTCCGAATGGAGTGCTGGACCTGCTGATGGCTAAAACATTTCTTTATCTGAAGGAAATGGATTATAAATCAGTAAATATGGGTCTGGCGCCTCTTTCCGGAATTGAAGGTATCAATCTGGCAGAGAAGACTATTCATTACGCATATGAAAATTTAAAAGCTTTCGGCCATTTTAAAGGGCTACGAAAGTACAAAGAGAAATTTTTCCCCGTTTGGGAGAAGAAATATCTGGTCTATAGCTATGACTTCCATTTATTACAGGTACCTAATGCCCTGAGGCGGGTATCTGAAGGAAGATAAAAAATAGTTTTCCGGATTATCAGAATTTATAAAAAATAAACCAAACTGATCACTTTTTTGTCTCTTCCGGTTTATCAACAACTTTTGTAAGGGTCAGAGGCACTTCACCTTCGGAATAGACAGCTTTCCCGGCCATTTTAGTTAAATCTTCAAGTTTTAAAGTAACAACAACATCATTTCCTTCAACTAATACATTAAATGTCAGGGTATCATTTTCGTACCTCACCATCTCCCCTGAATATTTTGTTTCATTAGAAGTGAAATACATAGCTACAGAATACTTCTTATCTGCAAGACCAACTTCGATAGTACCGGACGTATATCCTTCAGGAGCATATGGAGCTTCAAATTTCCATTTACCTACAGGATCCTTCTTTACCTGATTATTTTGAGCGGTCACAACCGGCAGGCTTAAAACTAAAGACAGAACCAACAAAATTACTTTTTTCATCATGATATAATTGTTTTTAATGGGATGATGCAACTCGCATTTTGAGGATTAGATTACTCAATTGTTTGTTTTTGTGAAACATGCTCGGCTCATAAAATGATAGTTTAAAAAATATGAGAATTTTAACAATGATAATAATTATTATTAATTAAGTGGCATGGAGGTAGACCGATTTTTTCTTACATGTTTTATAACATAAAAAAACCTCAAAACATCATAAATATCATATATATCTAGATATTTCGATATATAAAAATATTTTTGTACTGTTAATAAATTAACAGATGATTAAAACATGAAGAAACTGTTGATCATAGGTGCCGGGACAGGAGGTACCATCATGGCAAATAAAATGCGGAAAAAACTGCCTGAATATGAATGGAGTATTACCATTGTTGAAAGGGAAATGAATCATTACTATCAACCTGGATTTTTGTTCCTGTCATTCGGATATTATCAGAAAAAAGATATTTCAAAACCTGCACGGAAATTCATCCCAAAGGGGGTTGAGATTGTCAATAATGAGATTGAGAAAATTGATGCATCGCAAAATAATGTTATTCTTAAAGATGGGTCCACAATAGGTTATGATATCCTTATTATTGCTACAGGAACACGAATAAGTCCTGAGGATACTAAGGGTCTGAAAGGAGAGCTATGGTATAAGAATATTTTTGATTTTTATACTATTGAGGGAGCTGAGGCTCTTGCCGGATTTTT
>JBGOZX010000146.1:0-10520 GCA_041480425.1 Bacteroidia bacterium | reverse complement strand
TGTATCATAATTCTCTTTGTTAGCAAAGATTGAATATGTACCGGAAGGTATACCAATAAAAGCATAATGGCCTAAGGTGTCAGTAAAGGAGGTTGCCATTACTGTGTCCTGTTTAACCCATACCTTAGCATCTGCAATTTTAACTTTGGCGGAATCGGTTACCATTCCTTCAATCCTGCCCGCTGTGGAGATATTGGTTGCCCTGATACATGGTTTGAAAATAAATCCGTTCACTCCGGCAGAGTGCTTTAAATTGCCCCTCATTACAAAAGACCTCGAAAGATCAAAGTCCAAAAGCAATTCAGAGGTTAAACCTCCCTCAACTCTTAATCCCGGGCTGATGAAGATTTTTATACCTGTTTGTTTTCCACTCGGTACTTTTACTATGAACGGAGATAGCTGATTTTTTATTTTTAGACTTGCCTGATCAACATACAGCCGTATAAGGTCATAGTTCCCCTGCGGAATATCCAGATTTAAAAGTTCTTCTGTGACTCCGTTTCTCAGTTTTAAAAGGTCAAAAGTAACCGCATCCTCTGAAAGTACCATAAAGGGAGAGCCATCATTTTCTCCGGCTTTTCTGATCTCAACTTTCGTAATGGTGACTGTTGCAGATTCAACATAGCTGATATCGAAGGGGTCATCCGTTACTTTAATAACCAGTCTCCCGGTGCCACTTGTTGTAGTTTTACTGCAGGCAGATAATAATAAGACAAAAGCTGCTGCAAAAAGTATAAATAATGCTTTTTTCATAAGATTCTATTTTAAGTTAAGAAAACATTTCTGAATCAAAAATAGAATCCCGAAGATGAAAGTTTCATGAATTTTGAGGAAAACTGAAAGAAAAATTGGTGCCGTTTTGAATATTGGAACCAACAGATATATTAATTCCATGAAAATCGGCAATTGATTTCGATATTGCCAGTCCGATTCCGGTACCATTCCCGTTGGTTACAGGTTTGGTTTTGAAGCGTGAAAAAAGGGAATTCATCTGGGCTTCCGTCATTCCTGTTCCTGTATCTGAAATCGTCACAACGAAAATGCCAGCATTGAGAAGGCTTTTTACAACAATCACGCCTTCAGAAGGTGTGTTTTTTACTGCATTATTCAGAACATTGTAAAACATTGAAAAGATAAGTGATCTGTTGGCCGCTTTAAGCTCAACATCCTGAGTATACTCCTCTTTTAATAATATGCCGGAATCTTCAGCTATCGGATTAATCTCACTTACAATCTCATGTAAAACATCTTTGACAGAAAATGACTCTTCACGTAAATATTGCAGGCTCTCTATACGGGCAATAAGCAATAATGAGTTAACAAGACTCTGAAGACGGTGCAGGGTTTTAAGTGATTCTTCGATTTTAGCAGAGATCTCCGGATCAACATCCTTTTGGAGTAGAAGATTTTCAAGTTTACTTCTTAAAACTGAAACAGGTGTCAGCAATTCATGGGAGATGTTAACTGTTATTTCTTTTTCTTTCTGAAAAAGTTCATCTATGTGTTCCATTAGTTCCCTGAGCGCATGGTCGAGGTGGTAGAAATCGGAAGTTGAAGTTCTGACAGGCGTCCTGTCAAAGATTGCGGGGTCGGAGATTCCCTTCAGTTTATTTGTGATATAGTCAAGTGGCCTCAATAGCTTGTGGGTATAAAGGAGGTCAGTAAAGAGTGTAATCAAAATAATGAACACTAAAAAGACAAGTATTACTTTCTTAATGTTCTTTTCGGCGTGAAGAATACTGATGAGGCTTTTTCCGACCTCAAGCAGATACATTTTCCCGTCAATCTTAAAAGTGTAATTAAGCACCCGGTAATCAATCTCTTCGCCCTCTATCAACCTCCTGGTGATCTCAATATAATTAAGGTCCTCCCCGATGTCAATCCTTTCAAGGCTGATGAATTCTTCTTTCAGAATATTATAGCTTCCGAAAATATTACCTGTATCCGATGTTATAAAAGGTTCTATTCCTACCTGAGCAATGATGGCAATGACCTGTTCCCTTTTTTGTATCAGCTCATTATCTATTTGGATTAAGTTGATCCTTTTAATAAGATAAGGCATGACAATAAGGAACAACACCGTGAAGACCAGCTTTGACAGCAGATTGAATAATGCGAGTTTTATTCTTAGTCTGATCATATCAGGTTTAAATACTGCTTATGGTTCCAGACTAACCCTGTAACCAATACCCCTGACGGTCTCAATCCATGGAGTGGGAGCATATTCATTAAGTTTCTTCCTTACATTCTTAATATGAACGTCAATAAAATTGCTATCGTATTGATCATCGAGAATATTTCCCCAGATATGTTCATAGAGCTGGTGACGGGTAAGAACTTTGTTCCGGTTCATCATAAGATACTGGAGGAGGTCGTATTCTTTTTTTGTAAGTTCTACTTCCCTCCCATTACAGGTAATCTTTCGTGATTGTAATTCCATAACGAACTCCCCAACATACAGGTTTTGGCTCAGGATATTGAATTTCCTTCTTGCTACAGCCTGAATACGGGAATAAAGCTCCGCCAATGCAAATGGTTTTGCAAGGTAGTCATCGGCACCAAGATCCAACCCTTTTACTTTATCTTCCACTGCTCCCCTGGCGGTAATGATTATAAAAGCAGCATCGTTACCCTGCTTTCGTGCCTCAGTGATAAGATCCAATCCGTTATAATCAGGCAAGCCAAGATCCAGTAAGACAAAATCATAAAGGTTGACTGCGATTTTTTCGGATGCTTCCAACCCTGTAAAAGCCATGTCACATAGAAAACTTTCTGTTTTAAGAAAAGAGGCTATTTCATTTGCCAGGCTTTTTTCGTCTTCGACTATCAGCACATTCATAACCGTCGGTTTAAAGAATTCTGAAATAAGCGTTAAGGAAGAAAGACCATCCTTTAGGGGCAGGATAATCGGGATTTGAATAAGCCGGAAGAATATAACCTGGTTCAGCCTCAATGCTAAACTTGCTGTAAGTGAATGTGACCGGCAGGGAAAATTCGAAATCCATAAGGCCAAATTTGTAAGAATAGGATTCAGTTGTGCTATTAGGATTTTTTTTAAAGTGGCGGAAAGGAGGAGAGGATCCATACTTTGTGATACCGGTTGTAGTTTCAATTTTAACCAGTTTACCAAACAGAATATTAATATTTGGATCAAAAGAGATTGAGGCTTTCCCGTTAAAAAACTCCGGCGTCTCGAAATACCTTGAGTTTCTTATCTGAAGATATCCTCTGCTGTCCTCCGAAATTAATCCTCCTAATGACAATTTTGTATAAATCAGTTTCCAGTCAAAGCCTGCCGTAAAATTACTAAATACGAAATCACTGAAAAGAGTCTCTTGCAGTGAAGCTGAGGCCTTGTAACCTGAAAGATCTGCTGAGATATCAAACCATGAGTTAAATACATGGCTATAATTGAAAGAGAGGCTGTAAAACGCTACAAAAGGAGTGACTCCATTCAGATGTGAGGCTGAGACAGTGACAAAAAAGCTGCTCCTGTAACCGTATGTCAGCCCGGAGGCATAGAATGGATTATCCTTTGAGATTGTGGACCCGAGATAGATCATATTGCTGCCAAAACCAACTCCTGTATATAATGAGTGTTTAGGATATGTTGATACAGATCCTGAGTCCGGTTTTTGTCCGGAGGGTGCCAATTTATCTGCCTGGCTGAAAGCATCTACCGGCAATAAAGAAGTTAATAATGCCAATGCATATAAACCAGTATATTTACCGAAACAGCGCATCCTGATAAATCTAGATTTACCTGCGACCAGGCTTAATTGCTCCAGTAGGTCTGCCTACTCCCTTTGGAATGCGTGATCCTGATGGTCTGACAATATCGGGTGGACGTGCACCTCTGGACCTGCTTAAATCAAGACGAGCCCCCTTTATCTGTTTTACTGGTTGAGTTAGCCCGTTATTTTCGACATTTCCGGCCTGTTTACTGTTATCTATTTTTGTGTTTTGCTCATTAACATTCTTAGATTCAGTCTTTTCCTGCCCCGCTTTAAGATTATCCTTTACCTGGGATGTATCCTGAGCAAAGCATGTGTTACCAGCAAAAAGTAACAACACAATAAATAAGGATGTTTTACCACATTTTTTCATGATTTTTTTACCTCTATAAACTCAGAATGCATTATTTACAAAAGGAATTATCCATAAACTAAATAAATCGGGCCGGTAACTTACACTGGCTGAAACAAAGGTATGGAATTAAAATGAAGAACAAATGAATAAATATGTGACCATGAAGATCTTTAAAAAGATTGTAGATTTTAAGCCTTTTTTATATGCAACAGGAAGAGCTTAAATTCGTCTTTAATTTGCACATAACTCTTAAACTATGATTCAAAACTTCTTCCGTATCGCTGTCCGGAATATTTCGAGACATAAAGGTTTTACTTTCATTAATGTAACAGGACTGGCAGTTGGTCTTGCTGCTTCCCTATTGATACTTTTATGGGTTCAGGATGAGTTTAGTTACGAAAAATTTAACCTGAATGCTGAAAACATTTACCGGGTTGAAGAAGATCAGTTTTATTCAGGTGAGCGTTATCACGTAACGGTCACACCTCATCCAATTGAACCAATGGCTTTTGCCCTAACCGACACAAGCTATCTCCGTGTTATCCTCATCAGATTAACACCAGGCAATATTGCCATGTTAACAGTTAGTTTCCAGGCATTTAGGGCAACAGGCATTAATCCCGCAGAAGCTCTTAAGGTAGAATGAAATACATTATTTGCAACTTTATTGTTTTTTTGACGTCTATTGATCAGGTAGAGTCAAATTGTTAAGATTGACAGAAGATCCTATAATGAATTATTAACTTTTTATAAACCCCCATAACCCAATTAATATGTTCAGCAATCTTATTAAGCATAGTTTAAGGTCTTTCAAAAGACAACGTGCATACATTATTATTAATATCCTGGGCCTTTCGATTGGTATTGCCTGCAGTCTTCTCATTGCTCTTTTTGTGATAAATGAGGCAAGTTATGACAGATATAATATTAAGAAAGACAGGATTTTCAGGATGATCCTTAATGGTAAAATCGGCGGACAGGAAGTTACTGCAGCAACATCTGCAGCACCTACTGGCCCTACCTTACTGAAGGAATTTCCTGAAATTGAAGATTTTCTGAGAATGACCGGGAAAGGACCTACAATAGTTGAGTACAATAACCAGACTTTTACAGAGGAGCATATGATTGAAGCGGATTCCTCCTTCTTTAATTTCTTTTCAATACCGGTTTTAAAGGGCGATCCCAAAAATCTTCTTAACGCCCCAAGGAAAGTTGTACTCTCAGAGTCAACTGCTAAAAGAATATTTGGTAATGAAAACCCGATAGACAAAACCCTTAAAATCGGATCAGACACCATTAGATATACAATTTCCGGTGTTATGGCTGATATTCCGGTAAATACCCATTTTGAAGCTAACCTCCTGGTCTCATTTATGACTAACCCAAGGGCAAATAGTCCGATATGGTTAAGCAACAGTTTCAGTACATACCTTCTGTTAAAGCCAAATTCAAGCTATGTGACAGTGGATGAGAAGTTGCCGGGATTATTAATGAAATATGTTGGTCCTGAGATCCAGCGACTTATGGGAATAACGATAACTGATTTCAATTCCCAGGGAAATAAATACAGATTTTATCTTCAGAAGCTTACAGATGCTCACCTGGATCCCTCAATTCAGCAGGAGTTTAAAGAAGCCAGTGATCCAAAGTATCTGAGGATATTCGGGAGTATAGCCATCCTTATTGTGTTAATTGCTGCAATTAATTTCATGAACCTTTCAACTGCCCAGTCCTCCCGAAGAGCCAGGGAAGTTGGAATAAAAAAGATCGGAGGTTCCTCGAGAGGGATGTTAATAACACAATTCCTCTCAGAGTCTTTTATCCTGTCATTTATATCACTGATTTTTGCCTTAATAATTATAAAAGTAACTCTTCCATATTTTAATAATCTGCTTGGAGCAAAACTGGAGCTAAATCTTTTTGGAAACTGGTATGTAATACCTGTTCTGATTCTTTTCACTGTGTTTGTCGGTTTTCTTGCAGGAAGCTATCCAGCACTATTTCTTTCTTCTTTCAATCCCTATGAAGTACTGAAAGGTAGTGTGAAGAACAGTATGAAAAACGGCCGTCTGAGAAGAGTGCTGGTAGTTTTTCAGTTCGCTGTTTCTATTTTGCTGATTGTCGGAACAATGGTTATGTACAGACAGATAAAATTTATGCTGAATAAAGATGTCGGATTCAATAAAGAGCAGTTAATAGTAATAAACAGGGCGGGAGCTCTCGGAACGAAGATTAAGTCCTTCAAAGAGGCTGTAAAAGGAATATCAGGAGTAATCAATATTGCCAGCTCCACTGCCGTCCCGGGACGTAACAATAATAATAACGGATATATGATGGAAGGAAGGAAAGATGAGACATTCCTGATCCAGACTAACTGGATCGATTATGACTATCTGGAAACCTATGGTATGAACCTTGCGTCAGGAAGATCTTTTAATGAATCATTTACCACCGATAAAAAGGCATGTCTGATTAACGAAACAGCTGTTAAAGATTTTGGAATTATTGATCTTGAAAAGACACGATTCATGCTGCCCCTTGACTCAGGTAAAGTTGATTACCTGCAGGTAATCGGTGTCGTGAAAAATTTCAATTTCGAATCACTTCGTAATCCTATAGGACCTTTTATATTCCTTTTCAAAACTGATGATATGTTGTTTGGATATTTAACTGTAAAGTTATCGGCTCAGAATTATTCAAAAACCATCAGTGCAATCGAAAACAAATGGAAAGAGTTTACAGCAAATGATCCTTTACAATATTACTTTGTCGATGCGGATTTTGAACAAATGTATATCCAGGAAAAACAGAATGCCCGGATGGCTGTGATCTTTTCAATTCTGGCAATATTTATTGCAGCTCTTGGACTTTTCGGACTTACATCATTTACAGTTGAACAACGTACCAAGGAGATTGGTGTAAGAAAGGCTATGGGCTCTTCGATTACTGGTATTTATATCGTAATATCAAAAGAAGTCTTTATCCTTGTTTCAATTTCAGCCTTAATTGCCTGGCCAATAATATATTATATTGCAACCAAATGGCTGGAGAATTTCTATTACAGAGTAAACCTGGGTATGTTCAGCTTTGTCGCTGGCTTGACCATTGCCCTTGGTATTGCTATCCTTACAATCAGCTATCGCATTCTAAGGGCAGCGAGAGTTAATCCGGCCCAATCACTTAAGTATGAATAGAAAACCTTGAAAAGATGGTTAGAAATTATCTGCTTGTCACTTTCAGAAATTTATTAAAAAACAAAGTTTTTACATTAATAAATATTCTTGGTCTCGGAATTGCATTATCAGTTTGTATTGTGGCATTCTTCAACCAGATGTTCTTTTACGAATTTGACAGGACACATAAAAATTTTGAAAAAATTTACCGGGTAAATTGCTTCAGGGATATGCAGGGCAGGGAACAGGAATATGGTATTGTACCTGCAACTCTGGGTCTTGAAGTAAAAAAAGATATTCCGGGAATAGAAAAATCAGCGAGACTAATGAGATCCGGTTCTCCGGTTAAGAGGGGGGAAGACATTTTTCCCACCCAGATCTCTTATGTTGATCCTGAATTCCTGGAAATATTTACTTTTCCTATGATTCTGGGAGATCAGAAATCAATTGAAAGTCAGGGAAATGTTCTGTTAAGCAGAAAAATGGCGACCACCCTCTTTGGCAAGGAATACCCTATTGGAAAGACTATTTCGATTTTCAATGACAGAAATAAGGAATTTACTTATACAGTCGGTGCTGTATTTGAGGATTTGCCCCAAAATTCCAGTTTCAGGATTGATATCCTTACCCATTATGATAATTTTCTGTCGATGTGGGAACTGAATGATGCTGACTGGAAAATCCCGACAACTGCTCTGTTTATCCAGGTTCCGGATAAATCCCTGCTTCCTTCAATCACACAGTCATTGAAAAATTATCTCCCGGTTCAGAACCGGGCCAGGGAGGATTTTAAAATTAACAGGTTTACATTTGTTCCCTTGAAGGAGGTCGGTGCAAATTCGAGGCTGATCTGGTCATCGGGTCTTTTTCCTGCCTTGCATCCGGCTGCGGTTATTTATCCACCGATTATGGCGATCTTTATTCTTCTGATTGCATGCTTTAATTTTGCAAATACTTCAATAGCCACATTCAGTAAGCGACTGAAGGAGATAGGATTAAGAAAAACATTCGGAGGTCAGAGGAAACAACTGGTAACCCAGTTTATGTTTGAGACCCTGATTATTTGTTTTCTTGCAATGTTTGTAGCTATTGCTTTTGCAGAATTCCTTGTTCCTGCCTATAGCAGTCTGTGGGCTTACATGTCAATTGAACTGACTATTACCAAATATGCTTTTTTCTGGATATTTCTTATTTTGCTTCTTTTGCTTACAGGTTTTATTGCCGGTGTCTATCCTGCTATTTACGTAAGTTCATTCAGTCCTGTAAATGTTCTGAAGGGCGATTCTCCTTTCAAAGGATCTGGTAAACTATCCTCAGTACTTCTTGCACTGCAATTTACTATTTCAATAATATCCCTTGTAATGGGAATAGTTTTTGCAAAAAATGCCAATTATCAGGAGACCCTGGATCTTGGATATGACAGAAATAAATTGATTGTTGTTCCTATCGCTCCGGAATACTTTACCTCTTTCCGTAATGAGGCTCTTTCAAATCCGAAGATAATTTCTGCTGAAGGTACCCAGAATCATATTGGATTCGGAGGCTACCGCAGACCGATAAAAGATGAAGAAAAACAGTTGGAAGTAGATGTCCTGGATATTAGTCCGGCATATGCACAAACAATGGGTCTCCGTCTGGTTGCGGGACGTTCTTTTGAGGAATCCAGAGCAGCTGCTGACCGTTCAAATGGTTCAATTATTGTTAATCAGAAACTGGTTAATAATTTTGGCTGGAAAGACGCAGTTGGACGGACAGTAACACTTTATGACACTACGAAGCTGGCCGTGATCGGAGTGGTTGAGGATTTTTATTTAAGAGGAGTCTGGGAAGAAATTGAGCCTGCGGTGCTAAGGTTATCACGGTCCGATCAATACGGTATACTTGCAGTAAGAGCTAAAACTGAGGATCTGCCAGGCGTATTGGAAGATCTGAATTTAAAATGGAAAAGAATGTCCATCAACAATATTTTCGGAGGTATGTTGCAGGAAGATACCATGCGGGAAGGAAAGGATATAAACGGAAGCATCATGAAGGTTAATATCTTCCTTGCCATAACAGCCACCTTGTTATCTCTTATCGGAATATATAATATGGTTTCATTGGATATTATACGACGAACAAAAGAAATGGGAATAAGAAAGATACAGGGAGCCCCGGTACCTTTGATAATGTTTCTTGTAAGTAAAAAATTCCTGATCGTACTTGTTGTTGCATCATTGCTTGGATGTGCAGGAGGATATTACATGTCGTTAATGCTGCTTGATAGCATCTGGGATTATTTTGTTGAGATAAAGGTTGGTACACTGCTATTTGCCGCATCAATAATGTTCGTGGCGACAATACTTACAATTATCTTTAAAATTGGTAAGGCTGCTATGAAGAATCCTGTTGTATCGCTACGATATGAGTGATTGATGACCTCTTAATACATTTTGTTAATAAGCTGCCCTATCTCATCGCGTTTCTTAAGAGGAAAACTATGGGATTTTCCGTCCCTGGTGATGACATTTAATCCCTTAACTGAGAACAGTCCTTTACTGAAATAGATTACCTCCAGTATATTATCAAATAGAATTTCGAGATTAAATTTTTCTGTATCTAAATTCAAAGTCTTAAAATATATTCGCTGATTTGTTACTATCAGTTTACCTTCTATAGTATTATTCTCAAAAACCTGGTTTGTATCACCAGCTTTAAGAACAACTTCGTTTGCATTTAATTTTACTGTCATGGTTTTGGTTATTTATTCGACCCTGTAAAGTATTTTTATTTTCTGTTTGTCTTACCAATATAAAGACGGACATCGCATATAAATGTTGCATAGAAGAGATTATTTTACTTCTTTCGGTAGCGGGTTTGTGCAGTTTGTGTTGGCGGCGCCAGCCGGTATGGCGCAATTTTTGCATTGGTCTTCCAAGTTAATCTAACGGGCTTTTTATCTGGTTAAAACCTTTGCATAACGGCGCACCGAGGTAAGGAAAAACCTGCAATAATGGAATGCCTGGCCGGGAAAACTTTAAAAAGGTGGCTCAGTTTGATCCGGATTAGTCAACACCAATAGACAACCCAAAACTTACCCAACAAACCTAAAAACAGACTGCAAATAAATCACAAATTTCCTTGATAACTACATAGAAAAATAAGCCCTGTGCCTTTAATGTAGTGCAACCGGTAGTTGATTTATTCATCTATAAGCGTTATTTCCGGATATTTATTTCTAAAATATTGTCCTTTATATTTACGCAATAAATAATCTAC
>JBGOZX010000145.1:0-10676 GCA_041480425.1 Bacteroidia bacterium | reverse complement strand
ATTATCATTAACCCCAGCCTTAAGGCTGGGGTTATACAACGGCCTTAATAATTGGGCTTTAGCCCTACATCTTTCTTTACGAATGTTCAGGATTTACTATTTTCTCTTCCTCCCTGCAGCCTGGTCTGAATTTATTATTATATTTTCTTCTCCAGTCTTTTTTATAGTTATGCTGCGGACCGGGAGCAATACCGGTAAGCAGTATCTTGGAGAGGAAGAATATTCCTACAGTCTGCCAGAAATTAAGTTCGGGTCCGTGGAACAATTCAGGTATCAGCCAGTTCCAGAGGGCCTGGACACCGAATATGACACCTATCATGAAACCAACACCAAGTATCCCAAAACCAACATACTTTAAAACAGTTAACGCTTTCATACTAATAATTTTTAAATTGTTTATACAATTCGTTTAGTTTTTCTCTGAGTGCAAGAACAGCGTAACGCTTCCGTGAGATGAGGGTATTGACTCCGATACCGGTTTTTTCAGATATCTCTTTGAAACTCAAACCATCAAACTCGGTGGCAACGAATACACTTTTCTGCTCTATGGGCAGTTCCGACAGGGTCTCTTCAATGGCTTCCCATATCAACTCCTTTATCTCATTATCCTCGTGAGTTGATCCCAGTGAAGGGAGTATCTCTTCGAGCGTCAGGGGGCCCTCTTCATCATCTTTTGTGTTTTCACTGTAGCTGATGAGTACGGGTTTCTTCCTGCGAAAGAGGTCTGTGATACGGTTATCGGCCACTTTATAGATCCATGCTGTCAGGTTTTCAATCCTCCTGATGTCCCGAAAGCCGACAGTAAGCTGGTAGAAGACATCCTGCAGAATATCTTCAGCCTCTATCCTGTCGGGAATTCTGTTTCTTATGTAGCCGAGCAGACGTTTCCGCTCGTCTTTATAAACAGCTCCAATTTTTTCTGATTCTTTAGGACTCATTTACGAGGTTGTTTAACTCCATAGACGAAAGAGGAGTAATTATATTTTAATAATCTGCAGAATATTTTCAATTGCTCATTCAAAGTTGGTAATAAACATTGATTTGCAGCAAAGTATCGGGATTGGTTATTACCAGTAATAAATCAGAAAATGTAGGGGAGTAGAGGCAGTAAAAGTGTTAAGGGTTTTAACGGTTGCAGTGGCAACACTTCTTTAAATCGTAAACCCCGCAGGATCAATGATCTGCGGGATTTTGAATTTTAAAGGGTGACGGAATCTGTGATGGATTTTCGTTTGAAAAATGTCAGCTTGCGTTTTTATTTTTTATCATAATGAAAACGACAGGCATATATCAAGATATCCGAATTGGCAACCCTATTTTTCGTTGATCTTAACCGGCAGATGAGTGAATTTCCCTTGGTCCGGGCTTAATTCAGAATCCGATTTAAAATTTATTATTAATTTATCGCATTCTTAATAATCCTCAATTATAATAATTTCATATATTTACTATTGATAGTATAAAGAAAATCAGATAGTAGCCATACAGCTTATTTGTTTTGTTCTGACAAATACTGAGTAATATAATAGACTTGTAAATCTATTTATGATGAATTTTTAAACAGATGAATGGAATTTGAAATTCTGCTTTCAAATTTTATGATTTAATATGAAAAAAAAGATTTTCTTTCAAGTATACCTGCTGACTTTTTTTGTTTAACCGGTCATCTGCCAGAATGATGACTCCCTGCCTGAAACTTATTTATTAACCCTTAAAACTTTAATTATGGCTGACAATTTATTTAATTTGAATAATCCGGACTTTTGGGGTATCATGATACGGTTTGTAATAAACGTGATATTCCTATTCATTCTTATAAAGGTTGTTTATTTCAGATACAACAAGAAGGAGATGTTCTTATTTACCTCTTTCTTAATGGGTATAATGATCTTCTTTATCGGCGCAATGCTGAATGCAGTATTTATTGAAATAGGTATGGCTGTTGGTTTATTTGCCATTTTCACGATCCTCAGACTCAGAACAAGAAACTTCGGCGTAAAGGATATGGCATATATCTTTACCACCATCGGATTATCAGTGATAAATTCCTTAAAGCTGGTTGGATTCCCTTTACTGGGGATTTTAATCATCAACGCATTAGTCATTACTTCGGCAATTATCCTCGAGGAGTTCTTAGTTAAAAACATGTCTGAAACATACTCAATTATTTATGAAAATCTGGATTTACTTAAATCGGATAAAGAACATAAACTTTTTAAGGATATTTCCGCACGGACAGGAAAAGTAATTCTGAAAATCAGAATCCGAAGAATCGATTATAAAAGGGGAGTTGCATTATTGGATATTTTCTATAAGGAATAAACCGTAAATGCTGGTATATCTTCCTTAAAGGTTGCCTCCAGTTTCCTTTTCAGGTTGTCAGCAAATTCTGTTAGCCGGCCATCGTGCTTATTATCTTTCTGGCGGTAACTGATGAAGATGTCGTATGAGTAGCCTTCTATAATGCTTGACATGACGTACATTATTAGGGTCGGTTGCTGGTGGCACCGCTTCATTAAATCGCAAACCCTGCAGGATTACAAATATCAGGGCATCCGGCGTTTATAATGCAGACAGAAGTAAAAAAATAAAAGAAATTTAATTAACACGATGTTCATATATACTTAAGTTAAACATATCATTCATTTTTAAAATGATCAATTTGCCAGGCCTGATTTAAAATCCGGCCACCTGCCAGCCTTTACGGTAATTGCGACGAAGGTATTTATTGGCATCAGGATAATCAGGAAACTTCATATTAACAGCGTCCCATTCAAGTACTTTGTCCGGCATGCGAAGTGCCACCGTGCCCAGGAGGATAGCCTCTGTCATCGGTCCTGTCTGTGCGAAATGTGACTCGGTTTTTACACCGCCTAAACAAGCATCCACAAAGTGGTGGTAATGATTACGATCTTCGAATATTGGAGTTCTGTAATCCTTAAATTTGCTTTCGGGTAAAAGAACCGGCATCCCTCCATGCGGTATGAGCAGGGCCCCTTCTGTACCAATCAGCATCGCGGATTCGGCCGGATACTCTTTTCCAGAGAATAAGTCTCGCACATCCTGTGGCGGATAAAACTCGCCATCGAACCATTCCAGCGGTAGCACATTCAAATCGGTGAGATCGTTGCCGGGAAACATCCAGGTGATTTGGTCGCTCTGTGGCCAGGTATCAGATTTTCGTACCGGCGAGTCCTGCCATGACTTCTGAACCCTGGCCAGGACAGAGTTGGGCGGTTTCAAACCAAGGCCTTTCCAGACAGCGTCAAATATATGACAACCGATATCACCAGACCAACCCGTTCCGAAGTCTTGCCATGCCCTCCACTTAATCGGATGATAAATTTCCGGCGCATAAGGGCGCATCGGGGCAGTGCCAACCCATAGGTCCCAGTTCAAACTGGCTGGTGCTTCTTGTCCCTGAGGCGGACGCGGTCCTTTGAGCCGGTAAGAATCTATCGCACCCGGGCGGTTTGAGCAGAGATATGCGTGTTTAACTTTACCAATCGCTCCATCTTTAATCCATTGAACCGCTATGCGGCTACCAGTGCTTGATGCAACCTGTGTACCAAGCTGTGTAATTACACCGGACCTGACCGATGCTTCAGTAAGCAAGCGTACCTCGACTACATCGTGGCACATAGGCTTTTGACAATAAACATGTTTTCCCCCTCGAATGGCCTGATAGGAAATAGCGAAGTGATTATGATCAGGCACAGTCACATTGACAGAGTCAATTTTATCTCCCTCTTTTTTTAGAAGCTCGCGCCAATCCATGTACTTACGCGCATCAGGGAGGGCTTCGGAGGCTTTTTTCAAATTGTCCGAGTCCACATCACATATTGCGACGATCTGCACATTAGGATGGTCCTTGAAGTTTTGGAGGTCGTTCAATCCCATCATCCCCCCAACTCCTATGCAGGCATGGTTGAGTTTGCTGTTCGGCGATGCGGCATTCGCCGAGTATCTGAGTATGAGCGGTGCGGCAATGGCGGAAGTCGCGACTCTTAGCAAAAACCTCCGGCGCGATGCTGAAAAAGTATGATCTTTCATAAATTGAGAAATTATGGATTTTGTTTACATATTTGTCAGGTTTCACGAGGTTGTTGAGTTAAAACAATCTTGCTTTGATTTTATTTGATGGTTCACAAGTAATCTGCTCCATATAAAACAACGCTTCAGATTTTGCGTCGACATTGACATTATTTCTGGCATTTATTTAAACAAAGTTACTAAATTTCTGACAAATAGATTATTAACCTAAACCAGTCACTGGTTAATAGCACAAAGCGTCGGAACTGATTTTCCGGGGCAGTTTGTCTTCTTCGTCATGGGAGCCCCGCCCCCTATGATCTAATGAACACACAAGCGGCCATCATATAGAATTATCGTTTAACTTCCTGAATTAAAGATCAAGGGACATTCTAAAAGTGTATTTGTATCAACTCCTTAATTGTCGTTATTTTCAGATGATCAAAAACTAAGGAGTACATTTTACATAATTTTTTTTCGCTGCAAATAGGGAATTATTACATCATTTTTATAATCATTCGTACCATCATAGGTTATTGTAACAACAGGAACTCCTGTTATATTTCTGATTTCGCTGGTCATAGCCTCGGTAACTAAAGAGGGGCAGCAAAATGCAGGATTTGCCTGTACAAACAGCGATATATCAGCATAGTTCTCCAGAAAATAAAAGATTTTTAAAATATTTTCGTAAGATTCACCTGAATGATAGAGATTAATATTGAATCTGGCAAGATGCTTTTCCAGTTTTTTAGGATTTATAACTTTCTGTGGGCCTAAATATTTTTCGAAATACCGGTAATATTTATCTTCGAATAGTTTAAGACATGAGCTGATCATTCTTTGCTGTGCTGCAGTAATGTATTCTCCTCTGTAAATTGTCCGGCGTATCACGTTATCGAGAGACATCTTGACTAAATCTGTATAGGTAGTCGTTATTACTTCACCTCCTGCTTTTTCGATGGTATGGATTAATTCCTGATTCATAATATCGTTATCACATACATAGAAGTCGCCAAACAGTGCAACTTTTGGCTTGTTCCCTTCACGGCATGGGATCCTGTCAAACATGCAAATAACTTCAGAAACAGCCTTATCCATCGGTTTTTTACCAAGAAATGCCCCTTCAAGAATTCTAACGTTCTCCTTAATTACCAGATCAGTGTCACCTTTGTTTATCTCATAGGGTCTTATTTTGTAGCCCACCATTCGTATTAAGCCCCCCAGCAGATAGGCGAAATAGGCATAATAGCAGGCACTTAATGATATCTCAAGATGTGTTAACAAACCACTATAAACATGTGCTTTCTCTAAACCCTGCCCGTAATTTTCAAGAATGCTTTTAATATACTCGGGATAGAGCCTGATATTACAGGATAGCTTTGATTCAATTGCCCATAACATTGTGTTCTCTGGGTTGAGTTTTTGTTCCTCAATGTATTCGATAAATTCCTGGGCTATGATATTAATTGGCAGGCATTGTCCCGTATTATGCGCCATGCTTTTTTTAATAATCAGCTCACTGGATTTCATTAAGCGGGCATCAATACCAATCCTTTTCAGATTGGAAACCAGTAAAGGGGATACAACAGGGTCCCAATTGGGGAATAACAACGTCTTGTCTGCAATGTTTTTCGCTATCTGCGGGAAAATTTGTTTTGCTTCGGGTTTTGGTTTTTCATTACAAATTGAAGCATGATTTTTAAATGAACGTACAGCGGCTTCAATCCTGGTTTCATAACCTAAATTCGAATCATGCTCATCGATCTGAAGAATGAGATATGGCTTCTGACAACCATTAAAAATTTTCTTAAAGTATTCAATAATGAAAGAATCAGGGGCACATTTAAATGCTGTAATTAATACCGGATAAAGATTCCGCGTATTAGCTATTATTTTAGCCGCTTCGAGTATTTTAGTAACAAAATACCAGGGGATCCTCTTAATTAAAATTGTAATATCTTCCGTATCAATATCATCTGAAGATATCATATCCTGATAGAAAGATTTAATTCCCAGACTGTTAAAAATATCCGGGATCCCTTTATTCAGAGTCCTGGAAAGTACTATGTAGGGTCTTCCCAATAATACTACAGAGATTTCTTTATCCGGTTGAAATTGTTTCTTAAACAGATCGCCCAGCTGATTCTTTTGATTGGAATAGAACGATAAAGCTTCGTTAAAAGCATTGAATACAGTAAAATAACTGATCCCGTTTTTAAATAAAGGTTTTAAGCATTGCAGGAGCTTCTGTGCTACATGATATTTCCCTTTCGGGAGGCTTAATAATGGGGATAAGCATTTATTCGGGATATCATTAATTTTTAAGGTGTAAACCAGTGATGCAATGTATTGAGTATAGTAACAATAATGGCCTTCATCTTCTTTTGAATTTTCACGTGTTTGAAGCAGCACAGGTAAAAAGATATAATCTGCTTTATCGGAAAGATAAACGACATGACCAAAGATTGAATTAATAGGAGAACAAAACTCAGCTCCTGCGAGAGATTTACCAGTTTTCAGTGAATCGCTATAGTTTTCGCTGGTTATTGTTCGAATAGACAAATTATTAAAGAACCTTTTCCAAAGCGATAATTCCTCGAATAAATGAAGTGTGGCAGGTATTCCAATAGAAATATCCTGTTTTAAGTTATTGCCTGTTTCAAGTGAAAATATTTTATCTCTGTTTTTTAACAGATCAAAACCTGTCTTGTTTTTGGAAATATAATGTTGTGTTTCGTAATCGCGCCCACATATAAAACCAAAGGCGACCTTTTCTCCTGAAACAGTTGTCAGACTAATGCAACAATTATTTGTACACAGGGTGCAGGTTTCGGTTTCTATTGCAATCTCTTCACGGTAAAGTTCAATTCCTCTGAAGCCTGTTTTATTTATATGCTTCTCCTGAAGAATTAGTGCAGTTCCCAGCGCACCTGTCAGGTGGCAATATTTAGATACATATATCGGTTTTTTTAATCGTTGCTCAAAAGCCGCAATCAGCGATTTATTTTTTGCTGTAGCACCCTGGAAACATATGTTTTGTCCTATCGATGCTTCAGTGGCAACCTTTTTCAAATAGTTCTCAGTAACCGAATGCAGTGCAGTTGCAAGAATCTCATTAACGGAGTATCCAATATTAAGAAACTGGCTGATATCCCGTTCCATAAAAACAGCACAGCGGTCGCTGGCCAGGGGTGCATTAACTTCTTCAACCTTCCGGGAATAGTCAGATAGTGAAGAGCCTAGCTTATTAGCTTGTTCCTGCAGGAAACTCCCGGTACCTGCAGCACAGACATTATTCATCTGCGAAAATGTCACACTGCCATTATGCATCAGTGTAAACTTTGCATCCTGTCCACCAATCTCAATTATTGTATCTGTTTGGGGATTGAGTTCATAAGCCGCCCTGGCGTGCGAGGTAATCTCATCTATAATTAAGTCTGCATTTAAAATTTTCCCGACAAACTTTCTTCCTGAGCCAGTTGTCCCGACACTTAATATTGTAATCTTAATTTTCTTCTGCCTGGAAACATTTTCGATGGCTTCCAATATAGATTTGACAGCAGATACAGGCTTCCCGACCGTGTAAGTATAAAAGCCAGCAACCGGTTTTCTGGTTTCATCAATTAAGACAGCCTTGGTACTTGTTGAACCAATATCAATACCTGTGTATACAGTGTAGTTAGTATATGGCACTAATTTAGAATAGATATCAACCTCAACTTCCACAGGATGCAAGGAAATAACAGGTGTGAACAGATATGATTCTTCATTTGAGAAATTGGGATACTTGCTTAATTTTAACGACAGTGGTTTGTGAAAATATTGCTTTTCAGTTTCTGCCTGTATCAGAATATCTTCGAAAGAATTAATGTTTAATGGAAATAAGTCAGACTTTTCTTTAAGAAGCATAAGGCCGGCCCCGATCGCTCCAAAAAGATGAGAATCCTCGTTATGTAAAAATATGGTTTTTAATTGTTTCTCTAAATATCCTCTGACAACTAAATTCTTAGAAAGGCCACCAGTCATTAAGACAGGCAAAGCAGGCGGTTCCCTGTTAAAAACCGTGTTGATTATGTTTTCAGCAAGTCCTTTGCACAGGCCGTTACATATTGCATTGACAGAAAAGCCTCTTTGCTGAGCATGAATTATATCTGTGTTGGAAAATACTGCACAACGGGAGGCTATGTAGGGAATTTCTTCTGTGTTTTTCAGCGCCTTATCACAAAGTTCTTCAATACCGGAAAGGTTTAACCTGGCTGCCTGCTGATCAAGAAAGCTGCCTGTCCCAGCAGCACAGGATGTATTTATTTTTGTGGATTGATAATTACCATTGACATCAAATTTAATAAGCATGAATTTCTCAGCACCAATATGTAAAACCGAAACGGCATTTCTGCAAAAAAATCTTGCTGCAGCCATAATTGCAACCTGAGTATTGTAATTCAGAACCAGTTTTTTATTTAAACAGGTGGAAGATGAAGTGCATGCAATAGCTTTTATATGGGTGAGATCAAATATATTCCGGGCATTTGAAAAAGTACCGCGAATATTGCCTTTATGGAATTGATAGAATTGACGTAGGATTTTGCCTTCCAGATCCATCTGTACAATTGAAAGTGAAACAGAGCCGATGTCAATACCAAGAATTGAATCCTGGCTTACCGAGACTTTAGCCATATTGTTACTCTTTCCAATCTACTCTGGCCAAAGGTAGTCAAGTCCACCGGTTTATCCAAGTTAGCCATATAATAAACTATTATTTGATTTAAAAAAAAGATTTTGAATGGCATGAAGGGTAAGTTTTATGAACGCGTAAACGGTCATTTTATTGGGCCTCACCAAATACAACCTGAAAACTCTTTGGCGATTGGTGGCACCACTTCTTCAAAACTTAGATCCTTGTAAATCATTAAACTACAAGGGTTTGTAAATTTTCTGATGATGAATTTGTTGATAATTTCAATATCCCATCCCAAAAAAATCCGGAGAAATGTGGGATGGGATAGTATCTTAATTTGAATATTAATCTGTTGATTTTAAAAAATAATCAGCGACCGGTTAAAATCCCGGAATGATTAATTACATCAGACAATTGACTACTATCATTGAAATTCAGGAAATAAAATCGTATAATTAGATAAATTTTTATTATCATCTTATGCATTCGATCCGGTTTTTTATATGCTGTAAATGCATATTGTTTATCCTTTACTTTCCTTTCGTTAATTTCAGGGACGCAAATGGAAATATGCTGCGCAGTGTTTGGTATGACAACTAATGGCTGCTTATAGTTTGTAAGAAACCAAAGTATTAAGTCCTCCTGTTGTGATGAAAAAAAAAACATTGATCCTGGGACTCGGGAATGATATCCTCACGGACGACGGAATAGGCCCCCGGCTTGTGCGCGATCTGGCTGAAATGATCGACGACCCCAATGTACAATTTGACACCGCCTGTTGTGGAGGCCTGGAGATCATGGAATACATAAAAGGCTATGAGAAAGTGATTTTCATCGATGCGATCCGCACCCGGGATGGAAAGCCAGGAAAGGTGTATTATTTTATCCCCTCGGATTTCCGGGAGACCTCACATTTATCAAGCCTGCATGATGTATCTTTCCTCACCGCTCTCAAGCTGGGCAATACTCTGAACCTGGGTTTGTCTGCTGATTTGCATATCATAGCCGTTGAGATTATCGAAGACATGGAATTCAGTGAAGAATTCACCCCGCTATTGAAGGAAAGGTATCCCGGGATACTGGAAGAAGTATTTGCCATAGTAATCGGGATATAGGTTAAGGAAGAAGTTCAATTCCAGGCCAGGCCCTGAACATTTTCTGTGGATAGAGTTCAAACCAGAATATTTTGTTATATTATTCCCAGTAAATGAACTTTTTAAAGCGATTGTTTTGTTGATTATCCTTTTCTTTGTAAATTTCATCTTAAAAGTGCTGTTTTTTTGTTTGCGTTTTTATTTTTAGTTCTATATATAAGCATTTTACGTCACTTTCCCTTTTTAGTTGTACATTATTAAATAATTAATTATGGAGGAAATTAATCATGAATGAAAAACCAAAAATTCTAATTATTGAGGATGATATCGATTTGGTTGCAGCAATAAAAAAAATATTGGAAAGTAAAGGTTATTATGCAATAGTTGCATATGATCCGGAAGAAGGTAATGAGAAGTTAAAGCAGGAAAGACCAGATTTAATCATTCTTGATGTTATGTTCGGAAGTAAAGGTGAGTCAAAAGGTTTTGATTTTGCTAATAAAATAAGAGTTAACAGACAATTTGCCGATATACCGATATTGATGTTGACAGCAATTAATATAAAAAATCCTTTTTTTAATTTCTCACCTGACACTGATGGTGAATATTTGCCTGTCGATGCCTTCCTTGATAAACCGGTTAAAATCGATGAACTAATTCCAAAAGTTGAAGATCTTTTAAAACAGAAAACCAGCAAATGGCGAAATTGGCCTGAAAAAGAAGAATAGAATTTGATTTTGAGAATCTTTCCCGGATAATTTAATTGTCTGTTCCTATTCCCCATTCGTTTGTAAACATACCTGTTACCGGTATTAAAATTGAATTAATTTGATACTCGATTCTATCAACTCCACTATGCTATTCCGGTTATT
>JBGOZX010000144.1:0-10719 GCA_041480425.1 Bacteroidia bacterium | reverse complement strand
TTCATGATGTTATGAATAGAGTTTGTAAAAAAGTTTACATAGTTTGCGATGAAGCAATAAAACTTGCTTGTAAAAGTTTCATTTGTGCTAATGCTTTTACTATGTCCCTGCGGGTTTGTTGTACAGCAAGTCGGGCATCTTTGATTCTTTGATTCGCTATATCCAATTGGTCAGCATCAATCATTTGCAGTATTGCTTCTGATTCATCTTTCAACCAGGTTGTGATTTCTTTTATGCCTTTTATCATATCACTATCAACAGAGTTCATGCCATCAAAGATCAATTTGAGTTTCTGAGCTTCATGGGCTTCCAGAACCTTGCTAAACCACCGATCGAGGTACCTTTCGTAGATGTTCTTAATCTTGTGGCAATGTCCACGGGCTTCGTAGCCTTTGATAGTTGAATAGCCACTTTCTAATGAAAGCAATGCAGATCTGCATTAGATTAAATTGCTTTTATCCGGCAGGAAAATGATCTCCAGATAACGAACTGTTTCCTTTTCAATGAACTCCAAAATAAGACTTAGTTCATCCAAGACCTCAGCTAGCTTAGCAGAGGCTTCTGTAGGATTATTGAGTAATTTTTCCTTTACTATGCCAGAAATAGTTTCAATGTCTTTGGCGGTGTTGAGAATGGTAGAAAATGTTGGTATCATAATTATCCGTTTGTTTTGTGTTTAATTTTCATGAATTATTACCTCAATTTATTTTGCTTTGTCTCATGTTAAATCTTGGGAAGTTTGCTGAGCGCTTTGCCCCTGCCGTTAACTTTTCCCAGGGACTAGAAAAAGTTGGTGAAGAAGTTGTCATACCCGATCCCATTTCTATTTGCTAAGACCTTCTTATTACTGCAAGAGAATGAAAAACCATCTCTTTTTCCTTATCGTTAAAGTGTAAAGTGAAAATTTCCATATCAACATTTGAATGATCTTCAACATTATAAAGGTATAAAGTTTTCGTTAACCATACAAGGTAGAACACGTAACTTTGTATTTCAGTTTTGCACAATTCCCTAAGTGAGTGTGTGCTTGCTCTCCATGTTGAATTTCAGGCCTGCCAATGCGATTCCGAAACCGAAAACCCGAACCCACCCCTTGTCATTCTGCGTGCGTGTTCTTTTATTCACACATAAAAGTGAATCCTTAATTTGTGATAATGAATGAATTAACAATAGCAAGAGGAACAAAAATTGAAAATAATAATTTCAGGGTCCTTCTCTTTCCCCCTTGCATTTCTACTCTTTATTCTTATAATAATTAGGATTTGAAGCTTTTTTTATTGGGGCGTCCTTGTATTGACCATGATTTATATAATATCGTCGCTAAATGAGATACCATGCATTAATGAGTAGTCCTGATTTTTTGACAGAATTTGTATAAAACACTTGACTTTTCGTCTCTGAGCAAGATAGCATGCATAGATGAGTTCCCTTGATCTGTTAATAAGGTTTTTAAAATGTGGTTATTCTAAAAACTCACATGTATTTATTTTTTAGCACTCAATTATTAATTAGCCCTAAGGGAAAACCCTTTGAGCCATATTAAACTACCTTTTCAGCCTTTCCCTTTACATGGTACATTAAATTTGCAGTCCAGGAGTCAAAATATGCTTCTGCCTCAACTAACTTTTGAAAATGGCGATCAGGCTTACTTTTTCCAAATTCTTCATCAGAGAGGATGGCTTCCGTCTCTGGTAAATTTTTTCCTGCAATACTTCGAGCCTTTCTGATTCGAATTAGCATAGCTTCATAATGAATTATTTTATCTGTATAAGTGCCGGATACTCCATAAATACAAAGCAGATCATTGCGTTTAATCAGCGTATAGCTCAGTCCATGTCTTTTATAACTTTCTTTAATGCTTCCATTCTGGTTTTTACTTAAAATCAGTTTCAAATCATGTAACCGATCCATATTTGATTTATACCTTATATTATTGTTATGAGCCTTTATAATACTCAGATGACTGTTAATGAAAAGAGACACATCTGTTATCACATCACATTTACTTATCCGGATAAGTCCCAAAGGAAGCTCGACTACCTTAAAAAAGTTTTCGAATTCTGTAATATTATCAACCCAGGTTGAATATTCATTTTGCTTATCCATTTTTATTGTGTTAATTATAAATCATTATAATACATGGACAATTGTCCTTTATGCAATTGCATTGTATTTAGAACGCCTGGGAAACACCTTGTTTGAAAAGAAAAAATAAGGTTTTCTGACTAAACACAAAATACTTTCATCTGAAAAAACTTAAAATTATCTTTGTTGATAGAGATAGCATTTTTAGAACCTGAAATACAAAATGACCGGTCTTTATATGCTAAATATGAATTTCATATCAAAATATAATGTGGTTAATATGTAACATTCTGATATAGAATTCTTTAAAACTTTAGTTGATGTATGATATCTTAAGCATACATTGATGCATCCTTAAGAATATAATTTCAGGTGACAAATAATATATTCAGCTATGGAACGAAGAAAATTCATTAAAACAGCCGGCGGAGCAGCAATTATAGGTCAAATATTGCCTGCGTCCACTCACAATCATGCACTTGCAGATTCTCCAAATATTAAAACGGGATCGGTAATACAGACCTCTTTTATCCATATTCAGGATAATCAGGTATTCATCGATACCCTCACCTTAACTGCAACAATTACAAATGGTTTTCTTACTTCCTTGAAAAGCAAACTCAGCGGAGAGGAGTTTATTTCCGGGTTTGATAAAAACAGTTATTCCGCACTGCAGATCTTATATCCGTTTTCAGAGATTGTTGATGTGAATGAAAAAAACTTTGGAACGATAAATGTCCTTCAGGTTTCGGATCATCTGGTGGAAATAAAACTTCATAGCTGGAACGGAGATGGTGTAATTACCATCTCAACTGATGATGCGACAGGCGATCTGGTCATAGAGCCTTCAGCGTATTCATCGCGGTCCGGGTTGCTTGCATGCCGTTGGAACATACCGGGGATAAAACAAGATCTGAAGATCGTGGCCCCTTTATTTCAGGGAGTAAAGCTTAAGCTTGATGACCCTTTAATTCGTGATTCGCGATGGCCCTGGCCTATGAGCTGGGAAGCAGGACTGGCTATATTACAGTCAACAGAGGGTGGTTTCTTTATTCATGCACAGGATACACATTATATTTATAAAGCGTTGAAAATCGGTTTGAAAAACGATCCCAATATACTTGGGTTAGACACAGAAACGTATGGACCCATTGATAATAACCTGTCTGCAGGAGGATTAAAATGGAGAATAAACGTATATAAAGGAAGCTGGCAGATTCCTGCAGAAAGATACCGGGAATGGCTCTGGAAAGCTCATGATCTGAAAAAGGAAGAAGAAAAACGACCTGCATGGATACATGATTTAAAACTTGCGATTTCCTGGTGTCCAGGTAATTCGGAGATATTGGATATCCTTGCAAAAAGAGTATCCCCCTCCAGGGTTCTTCTTCATTATCCTGACTGGAGGACAGATAATTATGACCAGAATTATCCGAAATACCAGGCAAGTGAAAGGGGGAAAAGCTTTATTCAAAAATGCCATAAAATGGGTTTTCATATCATGCCCCATTTCAATTCAATTGATATGGATCCTTCACATCCTGTTTATACTCAGATCCGCGATTTCCAATACCGCGATATAGTGACTAAGAAAATTCAGGGATGGAGCTGGGTAGATGGAAAAGTCCTCGGAGTACCGGAATCAAATGAAAGCCGGATGTATAACCGTGATAAGAATGTGATGGTTAAGATTCATCCCGGATTAAGCATGTGGAGGGCCATCCTGGGTGAAAATATAAATAAAGCAACTAATGACCTTTACCTTGATTGTGTTTTTTTAGACGTAACACTGGTTACTCAGAACCTGCACAATTGTCTGGTTGAATCCATTACCTCAACTGAGGGCATGAAGCGGTTAATAGAACACATCAGTTTACTGGGTAAAGGATTGGTAGTTGGCGGGGAAGGGCTGAATGAAATTACGATGCAGGGTCTTTCGTTTGCCCAGGCTCATTTGTTTAAAAGCTGGCAGACATCAATTGATGGACTGGAGCGCACAGGAGGTTGTAACCTGAATCAGGTTTTATTCGGAAGGTTATGCAAAACAATAGGATATTCCAATCTGAACGGCAGGGACAAGGACTCGGAAATGCGTATGCAAATCAATCTGGAGCATGGTAGTATCCCAACCATAACAATTGATTCGGCAATTGAAATTTCCAGTCCGAATGCAGCTGTAGGCAGATTAATCGACATGGCAAGTCATTAAAAGCATACATTATGTACAGAAACCATAAGACTTTTATTCAAAGGATTATTCTTATTTCATTTGCCTTCGTAATAATCTTCGGTTGTGTGAATCACAAAAAAGAGGATTTGATTAAAGTTCTGATCCTGAGTGGTAAGAACAACCATGAGTGGCAGAAAACAACTCCCTTACTAGTTGAGATTTATAAGGATTCCGGACTCTTCACAATAAAGGTTTCAGAAAGGCCCGATACGCTGACATACAACGAATTAAGAAAATTCGACGTAATAGTGAGCAACTGGAATTCCTGGCCCGATAATGACTTTCGTTTGACAAAAGAATGGGAAAAGGATTTTCAAAGGTATGTCAAAGAAGGAGGTGGAGTTGTATTTATTCATGCAGGTGCTTCTTCATTTTATTCCTGGAATGAATATCATCAGATAGGGATCGGCAGATGGGGAAAAGAAACAAGTCATGGAGAAAAGACCAAAGGAAAGGTATATGGATTTGACCAGACACATCCTGTAACAAAAGGGCTCAGAGATTTTTACATTGTAGATGAAATCTGGGAAAAAACCGACATTTATCCTGGTGCCAAAGCCATTGCTTCTGTTACAGCAACTGACGAAAAAGATGGCCATCTTATCAGTGAACCTAGTGTATTTGTGACTCATTTTGGGAAAGGTCGCAGTTTCTTTACAACTCTGGGGCATGATGAGCGGGCGCTTTTAAATACCGGGTTACAGGCAATACTGCTCAGAGCTGCACAATGGACAGCAAATAGAGAAGTTACAATAGAACCACCAGCAGACTTGAAAAAAAGTATAATATCCGGAAGAAATAATTTGAGCTGGAAACAATCCGATACAACTTTAAGTCTGATCAACAATTCAGATATAGTATGGCAATATAATTTCAGGAACCGTTTTGGCAAGCCCTATTTCCATCCTGTTACAGTAAAGAACTCAACGCTTACCTGTGTCAGCCCTCCTGATCATCCCTGGCACCTTGGATTATGGTTTTCATGGAAATTTATCAATGGGGTAAATTACTGGGAATATCTTAGTGATTTCAAATCTGAAGAAACTGGTTACAAATCGGCTGGAATTACCGGAATACAAAAAATAAAAATCCTTAAGAATACTGATTTTTCTACCGATTTGCAGATGGAGTTGCAATACCATCCGGCAGATAGCGTGACGGTCATGGCCGAAAAAAGAAATATCCATATTTCCCCACCCTTAAGCGACGGGAGTTATTTCATGGATAATGAATACTTTTTCAATCCCCTGGTTGATGAAGTAGTTCTGGACCGTACACCCATCGAAGGTGAACCGGAAGGTCAGTCATGGGGCGGTTATGCAGGATTATCCATCCGGTTTAATCAGGATTTCACTTCACCCGAAATCATTGTTCCATCAGATAGCGAAAACTTCAAAAAAAACAGGTGGCTTTACATGGGTTTCAATACTTTAACCGGGGAAAAAGCAGGGATATGCATTTTACAAAATCTGAAATTTACGACCTCAACAACCAGTTGGTATGTGATTGCTAATCCTGAAATTCCGTTCTATTATTATAGTCCTGCTGTTTTATATGACGGCAGGATTGTATTAAAAAAAGGTGAAGCTCTTCATCTGAAATACAGAGTCTGGATATTACCAGGCATAACCGGAAAAGAAGAAATTCAGACTAAATATGATGAATATTTGAATAACTTATCCCAATAAAATCAGAAACCAATTTTAATAAAATGTCAAGATGGATAGAAAAAACAAAAACAACCGGAATATTTCCCGCAGGGATTTTGTTCAGAATTCGGCAAAGGTAGTAATCGGGGCAGCATTGCTGCCAACAATATTACCATCGTGTTCAAACAGGAAAGGGGCAAACGAGAGGATTACTATCGCTCATATCGGAGTAGGTGACAGGGGAAGATGGGAATTGATGAATTACCTTTTACCTTTGAGAGGAGCTTTGAATATTGCTGTTTGTGATGTCTTTAAAGATCGTCGCGAAAAAGCGGCAAATGAAATCAACAAGTTCTATAAAGACAACAATGATCCCGCTCCCGAATGTATCCCTTACCTCGATTTTGAGGAGATCCTTCAGCGTAAAGATATCGATGCTGTGCATATCACAGTCCCCGACCACTGGCATGTACCTGCAGCCATCAAAGCAGTGCGTGCAGGTAAACACATTATGCTTGCAAAGCCTCTTGGATTAAGTTATCCGGAATATCTGATACTTGCCAAAGAAGTAGCCAAAAACGATGTTCGTTTTCATTATGCTACCCAGCAGCGAACATCACCACATATGCAGCTGGGCTATAACATTATAAGGGAAGGACGAATCGGTGATATAGAACATGTTGATGTCTGGTGTCCGGGTAAAAATCCTGTTGAAAGTCCGGTTTGTAATGAGGTACCTGTACCACCAGATTTCGATTTTGACAGATGGACAGGTCCTGCCCCGTTGCGGCCTTATTGCCCCGACCGGGTGACCAATAATAGTTCATGGTTTAATTATGACTACAGTATCGGCTTCCTTGCAGGATGGGGTGCGCATCCCCTGGATATTCTTGTCTGGATATTAAAAGATAAGGTATCCGGAGTATATACAAGTGAGGGGACAGGTCAGTACTGGGCTCCGGGTGGATTATATAATAACATTTTTTCGTGGGATGTTACTTACAAATATCAAAATGGTCCCGAAGTACATTTCGTGAGTGATGATGTTGCCTCAAACAATATGCTAAACCATAGGGAAATAAAAGAAAGTAATGGTACAACTTTCTATGGTACCAAAGGGTGGATTTCACTGAGTCGCTCATCTGTGAAATCCAATATAGCTGCAATAAATAATGAACTGAATAATTTCCCCAAAAACAAAGAGGGATGGATTAATAGCGAAAATAATACTATGGGAAAAGTTTTTCTTGATATTATTAAAGGTAATTCGAAGGAACTTTGTCCGCTGGATGAGGCGATTATTTCGGATACAATCAGCCATATGGGTGATATAACCATAAGAACTAACCGCAAAGTGACCTGGGATCCCGCGAAAGGTGAAATTGTTGGCGACCCTGAAGCTAATAAGCTGTTTATCAGAGAACAGAGAAGCCCCTATACAGTTTAATACTTTACAAGAGGATTCCTAAAAGTATGGACACTTAACTTATTGTCAATCTGAAGAATTTATCATTATAATAGATTTTATTTTAGCTTTCATTCAAAATCTTTTTTACTGATGAATCAGACTGAGTTCCATTTGGTCTGAAGTGAATTTTTGCACCTCAAATTTTGATATTCTGCAACTTTTTCCCCGTTGTTTTTATTAATCGCAGGCTCATTACAATTTTGTTGTTAATTTATTAACAGCATGAATTTCAAAATTTTATATAATAAAACGTACCATTAAATAAAAATATTACTATATATTTGCAAATATATGATTTACTCAGTACAGATAATATGTGTTTTGCAGTACTTATACAAAGCAATTAATCTATAACTTTTATAAACTCACTAAAATGGAAAAGAAAAATTTAATATGCATCGTGATAATGCTTGTATTAGTTTTCATGCTGACGAGCTTTAATGCATCCGCGCAGGATATCGTTAAAGCAAATCCTAAGTACACCAAGGTGCTTACTGACACTCTTGGAGTGCGCATAATAAAAGTTACGCTTGCTCCCGGTGAAGAATTGGCAATGCACTCCCATCCAGTCTGGATGATTTACGTTATTGAAGGCGGACAACTTACCGGTGAGTACCTTAAAGCCGGCAGTTATTTTCAGGGACCTCCTGTAAAACATACTGTCAAGAACACCGGCACAACAACTTGCGTATTCCTGGATATTGAAATCAAAGACGGAAAAAAGTAAACGATTTCTGAAATTTTTTCTTCTTTTCTTTTTTCACTTATTCAAAGCGAATACAATCTCTCATAAATTGTATTACGAAAATTTAATGGTAGCAGAATTTATCATGGTATTGAAAATTTGGCAGGAGCTGTTAAAGTCACTCGCATAGTGTTTCTCGTTGAATACAAAATTGTCTGGACTGAGAAATCCAATTCTTTTTCGGAGTTATAGTTAATTTTTTAAAATTGTCTCTCGATGAGTATTTTGATCTAATGTCTGCACAACAAAATCGATAAATGGGCAGGGGATATCTCGTCAAAAGAAATTTTTGAAAGGACCTTGTACAGATAGATAGGCAGGATTTGTCTCGTTATTAGAAATTTGTCATGAAAAAAACAACTTCCGTATTGGTGGTAGAATTTATTTTAAATCCAGTGTTAATTTCAAATGACCTCCTAATCCATCTCTGATTATTCTCATCAAAGTTGAAAGTCTGATATCACTAGCATCATTTTCAATCCTTGAGATATAGTTTTTGGTAGTCCCAACTTTAAATGCAAGTTCCTCTTGAGTCAGGTGCCTTTTTTTGCGTGCTTCCTGAATCAGAGCTCCAAGTTTGAATGCTTCAAATTCTTGCTCATATTTGTCCCTGGTCAGGGTTCCAATTTTTCCGTATTTCTCATCAAGGTGATCGTCCCAGGATGTGAGATTTTTATTTTTTTGATTTTTCATAATAATACTCCTTTTTTTGTTTTTCTACGTTCATAATCTCTCTAAGTGAAGTCTTTACACTCTTTTTTTGAAATCCACCAAATAGAATTACAAAGTTGCCTTCATCAAAGAAGCAGAATACTCTATAAATATTACCACCAACTTTGATTCTCATCTCATATAATCCATCAGTCCCTTAGAGATGTTTAAGAAATTTCTCAGGGACGATTCGTAGTGTCCTTACTAACCCAATAACAAAATCAACTTTGTCTTGAACGTTTACCTTCTGCGAGTTATAAAAGTCCCAGAAGTAGTTTTTATATATGAAAGTGTCTCGTAAAAATGGTCCAGCCACAAATTGTCATTTTGGTTCTTGGCTACAAAGTTATCTAATTAGACAACATTTTCAAAATTTATTTTAAGTCTTTTTGCAAAGTACCGGCAGACGGACACGAGCTTTCTTGTCCGGACGAAGTTGTCAAGGTGATGAATCCCGGCAGATGAGTAGTAGTTGTCTCGGTTAATTAATTCTTCTGTTATGTTTAGGCCCAATTTTATAATATGTGATCGAGATACAGTTTATTGTCTCAGGTAGTGTGTTATTGGATAGTTCTCCTTTTGTTATGAGTGATGTCGCCAAGCCATATTCTACTATTTCCTTGATAAAGTTGGTCTTTAGTCACCTGATGTGCCAATCCGGGGAATTCAAAATAAGTATCGTACTCTCCTGGATTTATAGGATTATTAATTGTATAGTTTATTGTGAACTCTCTGGAATCTCCTGATTTTAATTCAGATAACCAGTCAATTTTCCAACTGTTCCATGGGTCAGGAGCTTGATGTTGTATATTACTCGAAAAAACTTCGTTATGAGCTAGATCATATATACGTAGTCCATTCGTAAAGTAGTGGAAAAGATTGGGTCCGGTTTTGTCAAGGTCAATGATCATAAGATCTGATTGATCTTGATTCGAAACTGTAAACTTGAAGGATAGTTGTGCCCCGGTTATTTCTATGGAGCTGGATGAAACTGAAAGTCCTGAATGTAAAAGATCATGCTGTTTTAAAATATCAATCATTCTGGGATCATTCCTTATGTCTGGTTTATCAGAATGCCAGTTCTCAATCTTTAAGGCATAGTCTCCATACATAGGTGGCGACATAATGAATGGGCCATTCGGAATTGAACTTGAATAACCGGGTAAAAAAGTGCCCTGATATATAATCTCTCCATTGTCCAAAAAGGCAAACGTATTTTTTAGCATATCATTGAATTCGTCATGTGCATTCTTGAAATACAGTATGTGAGTTGATGTATCATAAAGTTCGATATCTCTGAACTTAAATTGGAGGTCACCCCCAATTTTGAAGAAAACCTCATGATCGATTTTTTCACAAGAAGTTATAGTTAGAAAAACTATTATTCCATAGAGTAGAGATTTTTTCATGTTGAATGGTTATTAGTCAGGTATTTATTTGCCACAATATTCATGCCAGAATAGTTTAAGGTCAATGGGTTATTGTGAGTCTCTAAGTGCCAGTCCTGGTTGACAGGTAGAAGTTATAATGTCATGATTTAGTTGTCTAAGTGGCAAAGTCCAGGCAGGGGAGCAGGACTTGTCTCTTGTCGATTACAAAGTTGTCTGGATTGATAGCAAAATTCTTTTCTGTGAGTTATGTTTAGGCCATTATTTTCGGGATTTAATAGTCCCGTAACGTCCTCAGGTTTAAGCATAACTCGTTTTAAAATTAATAGAAATGCCTGGTAAAATCAAAAACTGTCAGGTATGATAATGTTATTAAAGCTATTTTATGTTATTATTTATTGGTCTTTCGCTTCAGAATATATTTAAACCCAAAAGAAACCAAT
>JBGOZX010000143.1:0-10801 GCA_041480425.1 Bacteroidia bacterium | reverse complement strand
TCAGTGAAAAGCTCAACATATCTGCCTCTGTAATCAAAAGGGTCGGTTGGTCCGGTAGCAGATCCGGGAATTACTGTTGTACCATTGTCCAAATTACTGACAACAACATCCACATTCTCCGCACCATCTTTTTCTGACTGAATGATAAGTTGAAAAGCGACTATTTCATTTCTGGCGCCGAAAATATTTATTGTATTGTCATTCCACACGACATTGTTAATGTCGGAGGCAAGTGCATTGTCTATATCTTCACGCTTGATTTTTTCGCCATCATCCACAGCCCATACTCGCTTCACACCAGTAATACGGTTGGGATCAAAAGGAGACGGAGATTTTTCCTTCTTACAACCGGTTATTAATATAGTTAAAAACAATAGAGGTATTAATGTCCTGATATACATTTTATTACAGCTAAGTTATAATTATTGAAGTTATCTTTACCATATTAATATTATTAAAGGGATCCGGCATAAAGCAATCAGAGAAATGATACGATTGTTATATCATTTTATTTACGGTTGACAGCTTCAGAGGCAAGAATTTCCGCAAGTTGTTTTCGGTACTGTTCAAACTTATATCCCCGGCTCGACCAGCTTACGTCTTTCTGTGACTTTGCATCCCAAACTGCGGTTGGGATGCAGTTATTAACTATGGTTTTAAGTTCATTTTCGAGCCCTATTTTTTTTGCAAGCCATAAATATTCATAGTCCTGTGCACCTCTTCGCCAGTTTTTAGCTCTTATGGAAGACAAAGGACCAGCCAGATTCCTGCTTTCTTCGGGAAAGACATTGTCCTGTCCGGGATATAAAAACGTTCCGTCTCCGTTTATTCTATCTTCATAGGTTAGCGGATTGACAAAAACATTAAGGTCTCTCCAGAATGTGGTTGACCAGTAAAAATACTGGTCAATATTGTACTTCCAGGCTACCCATGGCATTACCCTGAATTCAATTGCATCAGCATCGCTTACCACAGCTCCCATCCCCGGTCTGAATCCGTTATAGATACCAAATTTGCGGCCAGCCGCTCTCTCTTCGGCGACCATTTCGGCTGTGAGGTCCATTGTCCATTCCTGAGCAGATATTGACCAGAAATCCACATATCCTTTTAATCCGGGTTTTATGGTGTTTGTCACCAGCGTTGGGATATTTTTACCTATTCCCGGATTACTGTGTGTCCATTTTGCCTGCATCCTTATGGTATCCATAGAACCAGTTCCTAATGCGCCGGTGGGTCCTTTCCAATCCGGTTCGTCAGGAAATAAATATTTATGTCTTTCAACACCGGGTGCATTTTGAATGAACCAGGTTTCCCATGCATCAGAACCTGCCCACCATCCCGATTTTGTCATACTATGAACACTTTTCCCATATTCGTCGGGTAAGTCTCCTCCATAACCAATCGAGAATGTTGTATTACCTATGTTATTACCGGGCCCGGCATATGCGTTCTCTGCCGAATATACTTCGCCAGTAAAGTATCTCTTGTAATACTTTGTCATATCATCGAGATTTGCTACTTCCGTTACCAGGTCAAATCTGTGCCGGTGTGCCATCTGATTATATTTTGCTTCAAGTTCATAATATGCAGCACTGCCCCTCGATACGTTGTGCCGTATGGCAATGGTACTGGGGGTATACCCGAACATAGTCTTAATATGTGATGAATCGGAGAGAGCAAAATCATATACTTTAAGAGAAACAGGAATCGTTTTAAATACTTTATCTGCAATTGTCACAATTACATTCCCTTTAAATATTCCTGGTATAGCATTTTCAGGTATCAGAATATCGATCCATACACCCTGGTTCATGTCGGGTTCAATCCGGAACGGAGCTCCGCCTTTTCCTGCCGGAGCTGAAAATGGAATCAGGCAATCAGGTACCCAGCCTGTGTGGTATGCAGAAGGAACAGCAGTCTCAGAAAAGAACCACAGTGGTGGCGACCGTTTAACCATATTGAGGTAATGTTCTGTAAAGAGTTCAACATATCTGCCCCGGTAGTCGAAAGGATCTGAAGGACCTGAAGCGAATCCCGGTATAACCGAATTACCGTTTTTAAGGTCGCTGACAGTTACATTTACCAGATCTGCACCTGTTTTATCTGCCTGTATGATCAACTGAAAAGCGATTATCTCATTTTTAGCGCCAAAAAGATTGATAGCATTATTCTTCCATACTGCATTTTCAGGATCGGCAGAGAGAGGATTTGTGATATCATCCTTTCTTATCTTTTCACCGTCATCGATTGCCCACAGGCTTTTTATTCCGGAGGGTGAGCTGCATGAGATCAGAGAAATAATTACCAGGATTAAGGCAGGAAAACCTAGTCTTCCGAATTTAAAATAAAGGAATTTTTTCATTGCTTCAGGTTTATAATTTTTAATCAGATACTTTCATACTGCTAACAGCGTACCATCCATCGTTTGTTTTTCCTTTGTTGGCAATTGGGATTACATGGTCAATGGAACTGTGGAATACAACACCCATCTCAAGAGAATAATTACCTGCCTGGAGGTCATCCGGCAGCTTATATTTTACAATAATACTTTTTTCACCTGGTAACCATCCGAGAATAGTAGCTTCAGTTATTTTTACAGCTTTATTATTGCCGCTTTCATCCTTTAATCTGAAGGCTATCCGATGGTCGCGATATGGAGGTGCAATCCCCAGGTTTTACCATTTCATTGATATGGGTATTTCACTGCCCGGGTGAACATTTTCATCAAAGTCAATGGCTCTAAATGCCAGCCTGAATCCCAGTTTCATTACAAGACGTTCTATTTCAGGCATCCAGTTCGCCGGGATATAATTGGATTTGTTCTGTATAAAAGTAGCATGCCACGCAATAGCATCATCCACTACGCTTTTCGGAGGTGTAGGATATCCTCCGAAAGTGCCGCACGGTTCAAGGGCCACGGTCCCTGTTTTCCATCCGTCGGGCATCAGGTTAACCATTGGCCAATACGAGTCTTTGTGGTGATTCCAGCCAACACCCGGGCCCTCACCATTACCCCAGCAGTCTCCTCGCCAGGCTGATCTGCCTTTCGAGTTGGCATAAAGAACATTGTTCTTGTCGTCTACAAGTGCAGTAAGTGGTGTATTTGGAAAAGCTTCATAGTAAAGGTCTATAATATATTTACGAGTTGCATTTCCAGGCATCAGGTCAGGATCGCAGTAGTTATGCCACTCACCCCAGAGTCCTACAGAGCCTATATCCACAAGTGCCAGATCGGGGTGGCCGTCATACCTGTTGCCAAGTTCCCTTATCAGCTTTTCGTGCAGCTCTTTTACTAGAGGTTCTTCGAGATCAACCTCATAATGTGCACCCTCTTCGGGACATTCGGAATAAGTGTACTTAATACCTTTATCTATCAGCCATTGGGGTATTGTTCCCTCATGACCTGGCCAGGAAAGCATGACCCTGAATGCCAGAGCCTGATTTGCCTGACGGCAACGTAAAAGCCACTCATCTATCATTTCAAAGGCATACTGCCCTTCAGCTGGTTCCAGGTCACCCCAGGTCCATCGCATATAGGCACATCCCGATTTGAACGGGAGTCCGGTCATTGACGGATCATCCTGAGCTGTTCTGAAAAACGTCTGCCATCCGACTCCCGGTATCTGGAGGAAACCTGTATCCTCTTCCAGAATACCGTTTTCCAGCTTTTCCCTCGAAGAGCAGGTGACAGAAATGCTCATAACAAGAATAATTACTGAAAGAACAAATTGTTTGAAAAAAAAATATGCCGGATAAGCTGATTTCTTCATTATTATAGTTTAAATATTAATCTGGTAATAAGTGGTTTACTGTATTATTTCTTTTCATGTTTCAGTCTCACGATTTCAGAGGCTATTTTTTCACGAACAATCAGGATCATTTCCGGATCTTCAGTGGAGGACCACCAGTTAGGTGCCACCTCGGAAACCAGGCTGGTAACCTTCTCTCTGTCTGAGAGTTGTTCCAGCAAGGCAAAATACTCATAGTCTTCCATGGAGTCGCGCACGTTTTTCAATCTTATACAGGATATTGGTCCTTCAATACCACATGGGACACCAGGATACAAAAGATAACCACCTCCGTTAAACTGGTATTCTGATTCTGAAAATGCAGGAAGCAGCCATGGATCCATTACTCCTGTGTGTGTTTCGCTTATCTGAACAGAAGACCAGTAGAGCAGCCCGTTTATCCTGTAATGCCAGTTGATCCAAGTCGGGGTACGGTATGAAGTTAGCAGGGCATCAATATGCCAGTAAGGAGAATCATAATCCTTTACTTCACTGTACTGAGGATGATATTCAGGTGCTCTCTGCGAAAGAGCCGTATATGACCATACTTCATCGCCGTGGGCCAGTTTTGCATCAATTGAATCCCCGTCTATAAAGGCCCAGAGAGGACACCAAATATCTACCGCAGGGTCGATATCGGGCCACGAAGGATCCTGTTTGTATGGCTGTTCCACTACAAGGCAACGCATTTCGGGTGCTGCCTCGTGTACCAATGCCCCAAGGGCAAGGACCTCCTCATAGTTCTCCTTAAGGTTTGGTTCATCCAGCATATAAAGATAAGCACGCTTATCCCATCCATTAGCCTTCAGATACTGGTAAAATTCTTTATAATAACGAATTCCTTTAGGTCTGTTTATGGTTGTTATATCTTCAAATGGGGCATTCGGAATCTGGAAATCTGTCACATGAAGATCTTCCAGATATTTTTTCAGTAACTTGTGACGTTCGGGAATGATATTAACAGAGCCATCCGATTTCACTTCAGGCATAAAGCTTTTTGGTATGGGAGGATTAATACGATGATCAGCCATCATCCTGCAATATCGCAACTCAATATCAAGGGATTTTGCGTTATCAGGTTCAACGCCAAATAATCCAGGAAGTATCCAGTCAACAGTTCCAAAATGATTCCGGTGGGTAGGACCGTCAGGCAATGTAAAATCCCACACGGTCACAGTTATGGGTATGGAAACTACTTTGGTTATGAGGCTGTCAACTTTTGGTCCATATTGTTCCGGTACATTATCTAAGTTAACCGAGAATATCCCTTTGTATTCGCCAGCGACTGTGTTCGGTGGGATAAATACATCCACCCATATCGGCTGGTTCTGACCCTTCCACACATCGAAAGGCAATGCATACATTTCGAAACCGCTGGAGATAAAAGGTTCACCCCATTTTTTACGGTACTGGTTAAAGGATTCAATTGGTTTACCGGTCAAAGGATTTATAAATGGCACAAGTGGGTCTGCAAATAACCCTGGAGGTAATTGGGATCGGGCTGTAGATCGTCTTACCCTAGCATATTCCTCACGGAAGAGGGAGACATTCTCCTTCCCAATGAACCCCGCCTCTCCGGTAAGATCAGAAATCTCCACACTGATTACGCGGACATTTTTCTGAATTGCGCCTACAACTACCTGGAATGATTCCACCTCACTTTTTGCAACTTTGATAGATGCCTGATTCTCTCCGAAGAGTTCCTGATTCTGACCGATACGTTCCATGCTGTTCAACACTGTAAGTTTCACTTCAGGACTTTTCGAATCCTTCGAACATCCACTGGGCATGAAAGTACCTGACCCTAATATAAAGATCAATGTAATATAATTAATAAATCTCATTGTTTGTCCTCCCTGGTTGAATTAAGTTTTGATACCTTTTGTTAAAATCATTTAAGTCAGCCGTCTGCAGTTCTATCGTGGCAACTTAACATTTCTAAATTTAAGAAATTATAAATAACATAATTGTCTTTAATAAATTATTTTTATGTTACAATTACCTTTATAAATTAAATTATATGAGAAAAATTGCTTTGGGTATTTTTGCACATCCGGATGATGCAGAATTTATGTGCACAGGCACTCTTTCCCTTCTCAAAAATGCTGGATGGTCAATTCACATAGCCAGCATGGCTCAGGGAGATAAAGGAACCAATGAGTTTTCAAGAAAAGAAATCAGTGCTATCAGGAAATCAGAGGCTTCAAAATCTGCTGAATTAATCGGAGGACATTATTATTGTCTTGAATTCGAGGATTTATATATATTTTATGATCGTGAGACTATTAATATGACAACGAGATTAATCCGCGAGATTCATCCAGATATGGTTTTTACGGCAAGCCCCAATGATTATATGATTGATCACGAAATTACCAGTCAAATTGTACAAACGGCATGTTTTTCATCGGGAATAAAAAATCTGGAAATTAAAGAAGAACCATTTGAACCTGTACCATACCTATATTATTGCGATCCGATGGAAGGCAAAGATAAATTTGGGAATTTAATTAAACCATCTATCTATATTGATATTGCAAGCAAGATGCATATTAAAGAAAAAATGCTTGCATGTCATGCAAGTCAGCGAAATTGGTTATTGGAGCACCACAAAATTGATGAGTATATTTTATGTATGAAACGCTATGCCGAGATGCGAGGGAAAGAGATAAATGTCAGGTATGCAGAAGGATTCAGACAGCATTTGGGGCATGGTTTTCCTTATGATAATAAGCTTATAGAGATACTTGGCCATCTGGTTATACTTAATTAAACCTGCCAGATTCCTATAATTAATCTATTAAGAAAACTCCAGCGGCTTAAAAATTTTGTGATAACTTTATAATACTTATTACCCTAAAGTTCCGATAATAAAAAAAAAAATGAGAAAAACAGAAACAAAAGAACTGCTGATGAGAATTATTTTGATGATAATATTTTCATCCTTGTTCATGTATCCAGTTAAAGCTTTTGCAGTTGAAAAACCCTTGATTTTTCCCATCCCGCAACAAATTCAGATCACTAGTGATAGTTATATTCTGGATGGGTCTATAACTGTTATTGTACCCCAGGATATGAGCAGGAATGATATTTTCCTTGCCCGGTTTCTTGTGAGGGAACTAAGTGATAGATATGGTATTGCGGTTAAAATTGAATCACGGACTGATATTCCCAAAAACAAAAGAATTGTGGTAATGGGTAGATTTGACAACCCACTGATCCAAGCATATTGTAAAGAAAATAAATTGGAGATAACGGAGAAAGATCCCGGGGCAGAAGGCTATATTTTACAGGTGAATTCAGATAAAATAATAATTTCAGGTAGTGATGATGCAGGAGCTTTTTACGGATTGCAGTCCCTGCGCCAGTTGATTGATGCGGGAAACGGGGAAAAAATTCAGGGCGTAAAAGTAAAAGACTGGCCAAGCTTTCCATTCCGGGCTATAAGACTATATGTACCTGGTCCTGAAAACCTGCCTTTTTTCAGGAGATTTATGAGGGATTTTATGTCACTCTACAAATATAATAAGGTTATTATTGAGTTTAACTGTATGAGGCTTGACAAACACCCTGAAGCCAATGCCGGCTGGATAGAATTCTCAAAGTATATGCAGTATACTCGTTCCAATGCTACAGAAGGTATCAGGGGAGAGGAAAAAAACTCAAGTCATTTTGACGCAGGTGATGGTTATATTATTGAAAAAAACGATGTCAAAAGTATTGTAGATTTCGCAAATGAGAATTTCCTTGAAGTTATACCTGAGATACCTTCCCTCACTCATGGATATTATCTGTTAACCAGACATCCTGAGTTAGCAGAATATCCAGGAGATATCTGGCCCGATACCTATTGTCCGTCAAATCCAAAATCATATGAACTGATGTTTGATGTGTACGATGAGTATATTGAAGTGATAAAGCCCAAAATGATTCACATCGGACATGATGAATGGTGGGGTGCACCGTTGGGTGTTTGCCCGCTGTGTAAAGGGAAAGATTTTTCTGAACTGTTTGCACAGGATATCAACAAAATTCATGACTACCTGGCAGGGAAAGGAATTAAGATTGCAATGTGGGGTGATTATTTATTAGAGAGTGTCCGCAATGCAGGACCTCAGAACAGAACTTCTTCTACCGGTGTGAAATATCAGACTCCCGGAGCCATGCGCTCCTCGGTTGTAAAAGAAAAAATTCCAAAAGATATATTAGTCCTGAACTGGTTTTGGGATGACCAGGAAAAGGAAATGGAACTGAAAAATTTTGGATTTAAACAAATCTATGGGAATTTTACACCAAACATCAGCAACTGGAATGAAAGGATAAAGAAAATCGACCTGCTCGGTGGAGCTCCTTCATCCTGGGCCTCAACAAACGAATTCAATTTCGGAAAAGATTTAATTCTGGATTTCCTTGGCTGTGCTAATTATATCTGGTCGAGCCATACAGTCAATCAAAAAGAACTGGCTGCAATAGTTGACGGATTAATGCCTTCAGTAAGAGTCAATTTAAGCGGGAAAATGATTCCCAGTAAAGATGGTGATCTCGTTAAACCTGTAAGTATTTCTTCAAAATTTAATCTCTCAAAAGAATCTAAAGTTTTTAATATTAATCTGAGTTCATTAAAGGCAGGAGAGGTAAGAGGTCAGGAAAAGATATTCAATCTGGCCGATCCGTTAAAAGAATCAGGTAATTGTGCTATTGCTGTAAGCTCAGTAGGGAAGGGAGAAAATCCATTGCCATCCCTGGTTGAGGGTATATCAATTAATGAGGATGTCAGCAGCCTGATATTTTTGCATTCATGTGCCCTTCCTTCAGAAAATCAAAAGGCCTACTTTAATATCCCGGACTTTTTTGATTCGGCAGATCTTCTTGGATGGTATGAAATTGTGTATGATGATGGATTTAAAACAATTGTGCCAATCCAGTATGGTGTAAATATTCTTGAGTGGAATCCCGGAGGAGAGGACAGGCTTGACAAGAGAGAAGGAGATACGGGATCTGCACAGAATATTTACTGTTATGAAGCTGATCCGATCAGTTGTTCCTCAGATATGACAAACAATCCGATAACCTTTTATGCTTTTGAATGGGTCAATCCCCGGTTTGGTAAAAAAATAAAGGAAGTGAATCTGCATGGGACTGTAAATTACCAGGCCCTGCAACAGGATTACGGAAAACCTCTCACTGAGCCTATGAAAAGCAACGCAATTCTGTTAGCCGGAATTAGTAAGGTTAAAAAAAGAGAGATCAGAATTCCTGGTAAGTAAACCAGATTAAACACTGGTAATCATGTAATACTTTTTAACAGGGATAATAGTTGGCTAAACCGAACAAAGAAAAAACAATTGTAAAATCAATCCATTAACTCTTAAAACTTTTACCTGTATGAAAAAGAAAAAAGATTTAATGTTTACTGGCTTTGATACGGAAGGTGGGATAACTTCCGTATATCAGATGAATGATGGAGTGAAATTAAAAGTGCCCTATTCTTTCTTTGGATCGATTTATGATGAAGTTGAAGAGAAAGCCCTTTTAGCAGTTTTGAAACAGGAATGACATTGCTGACCTTCTTCCATAATTTTCTTTCGATGTTACTTTTCTTTAAAGCATTGAAAGTGCTTGACGCCATACAGGTGGCTTTATCCAATTACCTTATTGCATTCTTTGGCCTGCCTGTTGCAGCAATATGGCTCGGCGAAACTCTGAACAGTCTGGCTATTGCAGGAGGTATTCTGGTTCTGATTTCAACTTTAATAATAACAATAGTTGATTACAGAATGAGTCATGCTGCAGCAATAAAACAGATAGCCGATAAAATATGAAGATGAATAATAATTGTATGTAAAATTAAAGCAATAATGGTCATGGAAAATAAGATTAAATGGGGAGTAATTGGCTCTGGTGGTATTGCCAGAAGAAGAACAATTCCTGAAGGTATTGTTCATGCAAAACATGCAGAACTGAGTCTGGTCTATGATGTCGATTCAGTAGTTAATGAGGCTGTCGCAAAAGAATTTTATGCTTCTGCAGCTCCAAGCATTGAGGCCCTTGTTAAATCAGATATTGATGCAATTTATGTTGCGTCGCCGGCAAATATGCATCTGGATCATGTTATTGCCAGTACAAACGGGAAGAAACATATTCTCTGCGAGAAACCACTTGGTATGACTATTGGTGAAGCAGAAAAAATGATTAAGGTTAGTAAACAGAATGGCGTTTTTTTAGGAACCGCATTAATGATGAGGTTTCTATCGCAACACCAGGCTGCACTTAAATTAATTAAGGATGGTAAAATAGGTAAACCTGTCTTTGGCCGAGCACAACTTTCCTGCTGGTATCCACCCATTGTGGGAGCCTGGAGACAAGATCCAAAAACAGGTGGTGGAGGCTCGCTAATGGATATGGGAAGCCATTGCATTGACTTACTGGAGATGTTCTTTGGTAAAGTTAAAAGTGTCAGCTGTTTTATCAATAATACTATCCATTCATATAAATCGGAAGACAGTGCTATAGTTTCACTATTTTTTGAAAATGGTGCACTTGGTACTGTTGATACATATTTTTGTATTCCTGATAACAGCAGTAAGAATGTTCTGGAACTTTACGGTTCGAAAGGCAGCATTTTAGCAAAAGGGACAATTGGTCAGGGTGCTTCAGGTGAAATGGTTGCATATCTTGAAGAAGACAATGCAGGTTATAATGCACAACAAGTAAGAATTGAGGGGGAGGGTCTTCTTATAAGCCCTGAGCCTGTCAATACATATCTTGCTGAAATAGAGGAATTCAGTTGTGCTATTCTTGAAAAAAGGGAACCGTTGAACAATGCCTCATTAGGCCTTAGGAGCCAGATAATATTATCCGCCTGTTATAAATCAGCTAAAACCAGAAAAGTTATTGAAGTTTAATAATATAAAAGAAATTTATATGGCACGGAAATTAAGTTTGTTAGCCCCCGATTGGTGGGATTTTACTACTCTCGATGATGAATTATTAAATGATGCAGCCAAACTGAC
>JBGOZX010000142.1:0-10932 GCA_041480425.1 Bacteroidia bacterium | reverse complement strand
CCTGCCTCCCTTACCAGGAGCATACCGGCAGCGATATCCCATGGTTTAAGATCATATTCAAAAAAAAGTTAAAACCTGCCACAGGCTACATATGCAAGGTCGATTGAGGCAGAACCCAGTCTTCTCACTCCATGAGTGTGTTTTAATAGATATGTGAGACAGTTCATATAAGGAGTAAGCCGGTCGAAGTAGTTATAAGGAAATCCGGTAGCAACGAGAGATCCTGATAATTTTGAAATTCCTGAGACATGAATCCGACGGCCGTTAAGCCATGCTCCGCCGTTTTTCCAGGCAATAAACGTCTCATTCCCTCCGGCTTCATACACTACCCCGGCAACAACTTCATCATATTCTGTAAGACCAATACTAATGGCATATGGATGGACCCCGTGAAGGAAATTAGTTGTACCATCGAGAGGGTCAACAACCCAGTTGTATCTCAAACCTTTTTTTGATGAAGTCCCTTCTTCTGCAATAAAACCTGCTTCAGGAATTATACGCCCCAGTCTTTCGATAAGCATCTTTTCAGAGCCCTTGTCAACATAACTTACAAAATCATTTAATCCTTTGGTCTCGGTCTTATTTATATCAAAAACTTCAGATTCCTTTAATATAAATGCACCAGTTTCCCGTGCAACTTTTTCAATTTCAGCGCAGATTTTCTTAAGTTCCAACATAGTTTAGCCGATTAATTCAACTGTCATTTTACCTGTCCGGGAAATATCTTTAAGTTTAACTTTTTTAATCCGGCCTGCCAGGCTGGCGCTCCAGGGATGTTCCACCCTGATATAGTTACCTGTAAAACCGTATATCATTCCTTCACCCCGGGTTCGCTCAAATAAAACATTCGTGATCTGCCCAATGTTCAATTTGCTGAATGCCAAATGCTTATTTTCTGAAAGGGATATCAGTATTTTGCTTCTATTGTCTTTTTGTGACACAGAGACCTTATTTACCATCTTTTCGGCAGGTGTACCAGGTCGGTCTGAAAAGGTAAATACATGGAGATAGGATAGTGGTATATCCCGAAGGAAGCTGAAAGTATCTTCAAAATCAGAATCCGATTCACCAGGAAAACCCACAATTACATCAGCCCCGATACCTGCAAGTGGCAGCCTTTCCCTGATCAGTCTGAGTCTTTCTGTAAAAACATCCCTTGTATATCTTCTTCTCATCAGTCCAAGTATCTTATCAGACCCGCTTTGCAGAGGAATATGGAAATGAGGAAGGATTTTTGCGTTAACACCTGTCAGTTCAATCAATTCATCTGTGAGCAGGTTAGGTTCAATAGATGAGATTCTGAGTCTTTCGATACCGGGTACTTTTACAAGCTCTTTAAGAAGTTTTGTTAACGAATCCCCGGTTGATTTACCAAAATCACCAATATTTACGCCTGTCAGAACAATTTCCTTAATTCCGCTTTCAACGATTTTTTCTGCTTCCTCCACAAGAAACTTAATTTCCTGATTCCTGCTGCGGCCTCTTGCCAGTGGAACGGTACAATATGCACAACCGTAATCACATCCATCCTGTACTTTCAGAAATGAACGTGTCCTGTCACCTATTGAGAATGATGGGTAAAAATCAACTGTCTGGGAGAGGTCGCAGGCGTGAATTTCCGCCTCATTTCTTTTATTTAAGCCTGTTAAGTAACCGGTTATATCAAATTTCTCATTTGTCCCAAGGACAAGATCGACCCCGGAAATAGCTGAAACTTCCTGTGGTTTCAGCTGGGCATAGCAGCCCACAACTGCAATAAAGGCCTCAGGTGAGTGATTAATAAATTTTTTGATCACCTGGCGGCATTTTTTATCAGCTGCATCAGTAACCGAACATGTATTGATTACATATATATCAGCTTTTGTATTTGCCGGAACCCTTTCAAACTGATCTTCCGGAAATGATCTTGAGATAGTTGAAGTCTCGGCAAAATTAAGTTTACAGCCAAGGGTATGAAAGGCTACTTTTTTCTTTTTAATGATCATTTTTTTCCTGCCACAACGACACAAGGGCAATAGTTTCACAAACTAAATAAATAATATTTTACTTCAGCGAGTCTCATTTTTTAAGTTTTGTCAAAAAGACATTTCTGAACTCAATGTCTTTCCCTTCGCTTTGCAGGCAGATATGTCCTTTACTGACTGATACACTGGTCCCCTTATTTTGTAAAACTCCGTTTACTGAAACTTCAATGGTATATTCTTTACATATTACTTCCATAGTATTCCATTCACCAACAGGTTTTTCAGTTGAGGATGTCATCTTTTTAATTACAATTTTTGATTTGTCTTTCCTTTCACTCATATCTGTTCCGTTCATACAGATGAAATCTCCTGCATTACCTGCTGCCAGCTGGCATTCAATGCATTTTATCCAGATGGTATCAGGTGTTTGGGCATGAACAAAGACCCCGCTGTTTGTTGCTTCAACAGGCCATCGCCATTCCACATGCAGATTGTAATCCGAATAGGATTCTTTTGTCCTCATATACCCAAAAGGATTTCCCAGGATATGAATAACTCCATTCTGAACAGTGAAAACAGACGAAGGATTAATAGTTGGATCTTTCAGCTTAAATACCCAGTTAGTAAGGTCTTTCCCATTGAATAACTGGATTTTCTCCATATTCGGGATTCTCCGATTCTTCGGACTTTTTGCATTTTTTTGTCTTGATAGAGCGAAGACTCCTGTGGAGGTTCCTATTAAGATCATTAATAAAAACGCCAAGTACCGGGTTGATTTCGTTTTCATAAATTCTGATTTATAATTAATAATTGTATTAAAAAATACCTGTAGGAGCGTTTGCTATAACAACTTGCTGGCAAGTTCAGCAAGGAAACTACGTTCCCCCTTAACCAGGTTCACATGAGCAAAAATATCCTGATTCTTCATTTTATCAGAAAGGTAACTAAGCCCGTTTGAAGCTGTATCAAGATATGGGGAATCAATCTGTTCGATATCACCTGTAAAGACCATTTTAGTTCCCTCTCCGGCCCTGGTAATGATTGTTTTTATCTCATGTGGTGTCAGATTCTGTGCTTCATCCACAATGAAGAAAATGCTTGAAAGACTCCGGCCTCTGATATAAGCAAGCGGCGTAATTACAAGTTTCTCTTCTTTAACCATATCATTTATTCTGAGGAATTCAGGGCTCTGGTGACTGAACTTATGTTTAATTACGGTAAGGTTGTCATATAACGGCTGCATGTATGGATCCATTTTTTCCTTTACATCTCCCGGAAGAAATCCGAGATCACGGTTTGCTAAAGAAACAATTGGACGGGCCAGAAATATCTGCTTATACCTTTTATGCTGTTGAAGGGCAGAAGCAAGTGCAAGAAGCGTTTTTCCTGTCCCTGCCTTACCAGTCAGGGAGACCAGTTGGATATCAGGATTCGAAAGAGCTTCAATGGCAAAGGTCTGCTCTGCATTGCGCGGATCTATACCATAGGTTGTCAGCTTGATTACCCTGTTAAGCATTTTATTAACAGGATTATAATGGGAAAGAGCACTGGCCCCATTGTTTTTCATAATGAAGAACTGATGCCCTTTCATATTAACATCAAGTTTAAAATCACCGGCATTCACACCTTCAGGAAGCTCATAAAGCTTGCTTATTAACTCCTGGTCAACTCCTTCAAGAACCTGTATCCCTTTATAGAGATCATCAATATTTGCCACTTTGTCATTCTGGTAATCCTGTGCGATGATGCCAAGCGATTTTGCCTTCATCCGGAGATTTATGTCTTTTGTAATAAGCACAACAGTTTTATCCTTGTTGGAATTACAGACATAATCTGCAATAGCCAGAATCCGGTGATCGGCTGTTCTCTCGGGAAATGATTGGTTCACTTTCTCGGAAAAGTCCCTGCCTGTCTCAATATGCAGATTACCAAGATTTTCTCCCAGAGGGATATTTGCAGTAAGCAACATATCTCCCGACAGTTTATCCAGTTCGCGGGTAAATTCCCGTGCATGAAAATTTATCAGATCATTACCTCTTTTAAATTTGTCAAGCTCTTCAAGAACAACGATTGGAATGATTACATCGTTTTCCTCAAAATTGTAGATACATTTATAATCGTGAAGAAGAACATTGGTGTCTATAATAAAAAGCTTCTTATTGTGTTTCCTTTTCATCGTCAAGTGTTTTATAATCAATAAACTGCGTTGGAAGGATATTATCTGTTTCCGGACCTGCAAAAGTAACTAAAATAAAGTATAAGTTGGTATCTGTGTTGAAAGTATGTTAATTTGTAAGTGAGTTTAAAGGTTGTAGGACTTGAAAAGTTGATACTACTCGATCAACGCCCATCCCGGCCTTCCCCCAGGTTAATGTCATTTGACATTAACCTGGGGGAAGGTGTAAAAGAAAGCTTTTCCCCCTTGGGTCTGCCTGCCGGTAGGCAGGGGAAACAGGAAAGGGGGTTAAAACAAATAGATGTTTAGTTGAAATTATGATATATAATGAATTACAAAGAAACTATAGAATTTCTTTATAGTCAGCTTCCTGCTTATCACAGGATAGGGAAGGCCGCATATAAAAATGACCTTAAAAATACTCTGGCCCTGGATGATTATTTTGGTCATCCTCATAAGAAGTACAAAACTATTCATGTTGCCGGAACAAATGGTAAAGGTTCCGTCTCTCATATGATTGCTTCTGTTCTTATGGAGGCAGGATATAAGACCGGCCTGTATACATCACCTCATCTGAAAGATTTCAGGGAAAGGATAAAAGTGAATGGAAAAATGATACCGAAAAGTGCAGTGACCGGATTTGTAAAAGACCATGATAGTTTTCTCAGATCCCTGAAGCCGTCTTTTTTTGAGATGACAGTTGCAATGGCTTTTGATTATTTTGCAGAAACAGATGTCGACGTCGCAGTAATTGAGGTTGGCCTTGGAGGAAGGCTCGATTCGACAAATATCATAAATCCTGTACTTTCGGTCATTACTAACATCGGGCACGATCACATGGACCTCCTGGGAAATACATTGGAAAAGATCGCATCTGAAAAGGCCGGAATAATAAAGGACACTATACCAGTGGTTATTGGTGAAACCCAGCAGGAAACAAAAGATGTTTTTATTAAAAAAGCTATGGAGGCCGGTTCAGAAATCTTCTTTGCCGATCAGAATTATTACTGTTTACAGGAAGATTTTAACTACCTGTCCGGCAAAAGAAAATTCAGGATTTCAGATTATTCATCAGACTGCTCATTCTTTGGTGGAACCGGTCTTGGAGGTGATTATCAATCGAAAAATCTGCAAGTGGTTTTTCAGGTCTTCAAAGCTTTGAAAGGAGTTTTTGACTTTAAGGATAACCATATCCTTAATGGCATCAGTAAAGTTGTAACTAACACCAGGTTGATGGGACGCTGGCAGATACTGGGTAGAAATCCTCTGATTATCTGTGATACAGGTCATAACATGGAAGGGTTGGAATATATAGTAGGTCAGATCAGGAAGATTCCAAAGACAAAACTTCATATGGTTATCGGTTTCGCAAACGATAAAGACCTTACCACTATTTTACCTCTCTTACCTGTCGATGCAATTTATTATTTCACCAAAGCTTTAGTTCCAAGGGCTCTTGATGAAAAAATTCTGATGGCCGAAGCATCTGAACTGGGGCTGAATGGGGAAAGGTTTACTGATGTGAAATCAGCCCTTAAAGCTGCAAGATCAAAAGCTTCGGAAACAGATATGATTTTCATTGGTGGAAGCACTTTTGTCGTTGCCGAAGTATTATAATTTATTGTATTGTTACAAAAGCCAGGAAACATGCTCGTCGACCTGCTCAAAATTTGCCATTGCTATTGCAGCTGAACTTACAAACGGATGCTGAAGTACCCATCTTACTGCCTCCCTGTAGCTTGGTTCAACATCCGGAGAAGGCGAATATTTTCCTCCTGAGCATGTTTTCATTGAGATCACTCCGATACCTTTATTACCAGCCTCGGTAAGGATGGCCATAAGTCTGGTCTGATCCCATTCAGAATATCTTCCGGTAACTGAATGGATGAATGAACCCTTATGGTTAAAAGGAACCATAATTAAATCATAAAAACCTTCTTTAATATTTCTTTCAGGAAGGTTCATAAGATCGTTGTGTGTTGAAAATCCATGAGCCTTAATTATGCCTGAGCTTTTCATCTCAGCAAAAAACTTCATCACTTCGGGGTGAAAAAGCAGATTCTCTTCGGTAGCATCGTGATATAACAGTATATCAATATAATCAGTATTAAGCGTTTTCAGGCTTGCTTCCAGTTTTGATGATAATGCAGTTCTTATTTCTTCATTACCTTTATTACCCTTCCCGTTTGATGGCAACTCATTTGTTTCAAGTCTTATCTTTGACTGGATAACCACATTTTTCCTGATCCCAGTAACAGCTCTCCCTACAAGCTTTTCATTATTCCCGTTACCGTAAGCACGGCCGGTATCAATAAAGTTAATTCCTTTATCAAGAGCATATTTAATTAATGATTCTTCATTTGTTCTTGGCGCTCCGAAGCATAGTGGACTGACCATTATTCGGGTTTTTCCAACACTCCGTAGTTCTGATAGGGAGGCTGGAATTTTTTCCAGATGTTCTGACATCAGCCTCAATCCGGCTATCCCGGCAAGAGTTGTTGTCAGAAATTTCTTTCGGCTAATAATTCTTTTTACCATTTACTGAAAGGATTATCTACAATTAACCTTGTTTTTCTGTTTGCGACAGTCAAACCAATCTCGTAAACAGTTCTTGTTATAAGTTCCATTTTCTTAAAGTCAATTTTCTCAATTACATCACGTGGGGTATGATAATCCGTATGTATCCCGGACGTAAAACAAAGAACCGGAATATCTTTTTTAACAAAATTATAATGGTCGCTCCTGGCAAAAAGCTGCAAAGGATTATCCCTTCCGCTGAGGCTATAATCAAAATCCAGAGACGTTTTTTTATCTATTTTGTCAGCAATTGCCCTTAATTCCTTGCACTGGTTATCAGTAATCACAAACACCTGAGATGGCCCCGACATGGGATTTTCAGCAGTGGTATCGGCAACTCCCTTAACTCTGCCGATCATGTCTATATTAATATCTGCAACTGTCTTTTCGAGTGGGAACAGAGGATTGTTTACATACGATTGTGAGCCGAATAACCCTATTTCTTCACCAGTGACCCAAAGAAACAGCACAGACCTCAGCGGTTTCTTTTCAAGACTCTGAAAAGCATGGGCTATTTCGAGCAGTGCGGCACATCCCGATGCATCATCATCTGCACCGGCATTTATTTTTTCACCTGAGGCACCTATATGATCAGCGTGACTTGAAAAAATAACAAATTCGTTCTTAAGTACCGGATCGCTGCCTTCTATATAAGCTGCAACATTATTCAAAATAGGTTCTTCAGTGAGTGTTACCTCAGTGATCTTTAACTTTTTCCCGGAAATGAGAAAGGATTGAGGTTTCAGGTTTGAATCAATACTCTTTTGAAGTCCATCAAGTGAATGTCCTGTACCCTTAAGTAGTTCATCTGCCACTGACCTGTGAACAAGAATAATTTTCGGCATACCCGGTATATCCATAATCATGGGTTTTGATCCCTTCAGATATTTACTCGATTTTAATTCATTGGTAATACCAGGGTATTGTTGGTCAAAGGATGAGAAACCCGATTTAGGGTCAACAACTATTAAAACGGCCTTGGCTTTTGAAAACATGAGGGTCGTTAATTTCCATTGAAGACCCAATAAGGTAGTCCATGCGGGCTCTTCAAATAAAAACTTCTTTCCATCTTCCGATAAAGGGGACCTGTTCATAACCAGAAGAATCTTTCCGTCGGCATTCAGGTTCTCGAAATCATTATACTTGTATTTATCGGCTTTTATTCCATAACCTGCAAAAACAACCTCTCCTTCAAGCTCGAAATCAAAAGCCCCTGTGGGTACAAGCTGAAACATAGGTTCCTTTATAATTACCGGTTCCTTGCCCTCAGAGGTTACCTCAACCTTTGTTTTTTCGGGATCCATAGATTTTTTTACTATGGAATATGGTTGAAAATAGCTGGTCCCGTTGGCTGGTTTAAGGCCAATCAGTTTGGCCTGTGTAGCAATATAATTAGTGGCAATTTCAAGTTCAGGTTCGCCGTTTGACCTGCCTTTCAATAGGGGGGATGCCAGGAACGAGACATAGCATTCAAGATCCCTGGAAGTTATCTTGTTTAAGCCGGAACTAACCTTTTGGGAGAAGATAGAGGAGGGAATTATTACCAATAATAGAATGACGATCAGGTTGATAATAATCTTTTTTATCATTATTTCTATAAATTTTTTATACAAAGGGATAAAGGTAAGAAAGATTTTCAGGATTTTTTGCCGGTTGCTCTTGTCAAAGTATGAATTTAAAATTGAACGGTTTCCATGAATTGAACAATACTACAGGAATAATCGATTTTTTTTTAGCTTTGCAGATTAATTTGAACTTATGAAAGTCAGTATATTTTTCTGGATCGGTTTTCATATTTTTATTTTTCTGATGCTTTCGCTCGACCTGGGTGTCTTTAATAAGAGAGCTCATAAAGTAGCTGTCAAAGAAGCACTGATCTGGAGCGGAGTTTGGATTACCCTGGCACTGCTTTTCAATATTTTTGTGTTATGGAAGTTTGGAAAGAACCAGGCTCTTGAGTTTCTAACAGGCTATGTTATTGAATACTCGCTTAGTGTTGATAATATTTTCGTTTTCATTTTAATCTTTACATACTTTTCAATAAAAGCACGATATCAGCACAAAATATTATTCTGGGGGATTATTGGTGCATTGATAATGAGGGGAATATTTATTTTTGCAGGGGTTACCCTGATAAACAGATTTCATTGGATAGTTATTCTTTTTGGCGGATTCCTGGTGTTTTCCGGCATCAAGATGTTATTTCAGAAAGAGACAGCAGTTGATCCTGAAAAAAATAGTGTGGTAAGGGTTTTCAGGAAATTTCTACCGGTTTCTGATACACTACATGAAGACAGACTTTTTATTAGGCAGAACGGGAAATTATTTGCGACACCTCTGTTCCTTGTACTTCTGGTGATTGAATCATCCGATCTGATTTTTGCAGTTGACAGTATCCCGGCTATTCTTGCAATCAGCAAGGATATATTTATTGTTTACACTTCAAATATTTTTGCAATACTTGGTCTGCGCTCTCTTTATTTTGCCATATCCGGTATTATGAAATATTTCCGCTACCTTAAGGTCGGTCTTGCATTTGTACTCACATTTGTCGGACTAAAGATGCTTGCCTCATATTTTAGTTTCGAGATCCCGATTATTTTATCGTTGATGATAATAATTACAATTCTTCTTATTTCAATTCTTGCTTCCATTTTTATAAAAAAGAAATAACTCATATTTGGCCATACAAAGCGAAAAAGTAAATTACATTTGAAAGTAAAATATTAAATTTACTGGGTCAATTTGTGAAGGGATATTATACAATACAATTCTAACGGCGAACAAGAATGAATTCGCACAGGCAGAAACCGGCTACTCCATGGTTACTAATTGTTCTCTTTCTCCTTCTTTCAGCAGGTAGTATAATACTTGGTTATCTGTATTATAAAAACCAGAAACAGCGCCTTTTGAATGACAGGAAACTGGAGCTATCAGCAATTGCTGATCTGAAGGTAAGACAGATTGCCCAATGGAGGAATGAACGAATATCTGATGCAGTATTAATAGGTGGAAATGCTCCCTTTGTAAGACAATTATCAGAATTCTTACAGGTTTCATCGAATAATACATTACGCTCAGATATAATCACTAGCTTGAAATCTCTTACGCAAAGTCTTGAATACAAAAATGTCCTTCTCTTTGATAAAACAGGTAATGTCAGGCTCATTTACCCCAATCAGGACACTTTAATGGGTGAACACTTGCTTTTATTCCCGGATTTGATCAACCTTCGAACAGGTATACTTACTGATCTGCATGTGACAAGTAAGGGCAGTTTTACTCATCTCGATCTTATTATTCCTTTGATAAATCCAGGGCAAAGAGACTCTTCAGTTTTTGGACTGCTTGCTTTAAGAATCGATCCTGGTGAGGTTCTTTATCCTCTTATTCAGGCATGGCCTGTTCCGAGTAAAACGGCAGAAAGCCTGTTAATAAGACAGGAAGGTGATGAGATTGTTTACCTTAATGAGCTAAGATTTAAAAAGAATTCAGGGCTTGTTTTGCGAAAATCTGTTTCGGAGGAACTACTGCCGGCAGCAATGGCTGTGCGTGGTATTGAGGGGACTATCGACGGGATTGATTATAGAGGTGCATCCGTAGTGGCAGCAATGAAAAAAGTTCCTGGATCGCCCTGGTATTTGGTTGCCAAAATTGACCATAATGAGGTATTTTCTGTTTTGAATGAACAGATGACTATGATTATTATAATCATTATCCTGTTTATACTTACGGCCGGGCTTTTACTTGGAATTATCGAATGGAATGAAAATGTCCGGTTTTACCGCGAAAAATATGAAACTGAACTTGACCACCTTGCTTTAAGAAAACATTTCGATTATATATTAAAATATGCAAATGATATAATTTTTCTGACAGACAGGAATTTAATTATTATTGAAGCTAATGACAGAGCCGTGGAGACCTATCAATATGAAAGGGATGATCTTATTGGTATGAATATTGAAAAAATTAGGGCTCCTGAAACAATTAAAAAAATTGTTGAAGAGAAAAAGAGTCTTGACCAGATGGGATTTGCAACTTTTGAAGCGACACATATCCGGAAAGATGGCTCAACAATTCCTGTCGAGATCAGTGCGCGAAAGGTTGAAATTGAGGGTGTTAAATACTATCAGTCAATTTGCCGTGATATAACTGAACGCAAGTCGGTTGAAGAGACACTTAAGGAGAGTGAGGAGCGGTTCAGAAAAATCT
>JBGOZX010000141.1:0-11030 GCA_041480425.1 Bacteroidia bacterium | reverse complement strand
GCTAAACCATTGTTAATCAAATTCAGAGTTGCTCTCAAGAGGTCTAACTTGAAAAGAAAGGAACGGTTTTTTGATATCTAGTTAAGAGGATAGGATGCCAGGTAAGGATAACCAAAAGCCTAAATACAATTATTTAGTAAGTATTTAGATATAAACTTCCCGTTTTTAAAATTAAAAGTGTTGAAGGAGTATTAATCCAAGAGATTATATTTTCGGAGAAAATCATCTGCAACCTTAAGTATTTCATCATCAAAGTAGCGTGAATATTTTGGGTTTCCCTCTCCCAGATAGTGCCTCATTCTCTCATAAGTATGCAGTTCAAAATAATTGCCTTCCTTTTTCATGGCACTTTCAAAGAATTGAACAGTCCAGATAGGAACCTGTTCATCATACATGCCATGGAATTCGATCATCGGAGGCATTCCTCTCTTTATATTATGAGCTGGAGAGATACTCCATATTTTATTCCGGCGGTCAGCCAGCAAACGGTCGCACCAGCCTTCCACTGCATTTACACATGCTGAAAACAGCAGAATTGCATCCGGGCGGCAGCTTATGCTGAGGTTATCTGATTTTTCACTGTAATCATCAATCATAGCTGTGCATAATGCCAGGTGACCTCCGGCAGACTGACCGGCAGCAACTATTTTATTTCTGTCAATATGGAATTTCCCAGCGTTTTCCCGAACCCATCTCATGGCCGATTTTGCATCCATTACAGATTCGATCGGGCTGATCATTTTATTTGGTGTTACCCCATTTTCAATTGACAAACGATACTCTACAGAATACGTCACAATCCCCATTCTCGCATATCGTTCACAGGTTGTAAAGAACTCACTTGGTGTACCAAAAGCCCAACCACCTCCATGAAAGAAAACAATAGCTGTATTATTCTCTCTTTCAAACGATTGATTTGTATAAAAAATATCAATCTTAAGTTTGAATGTGTCAACTGTTTTGTAAACTTCCTGGATATGGATAACCTGGTCATTGTTTTCAACCTGATCAGTCAGGGTCCGCTCTCCTTTGATGGCAGCATGGGTCAGAAAAGATAAGCACAGGAAAATGAAAATGAATAGGTTTTTCATGGATATTGAGGTTTTATTGTTGTTAGTTGTCGTTGGTTAATAGTTATTCTTCTTATTGACCCGATCAAATATCGATAATTTAATTTTAAAAATTGACAAAGGTGTTGTTCTATTGAAGAGTAAATTAGTTGAAATGACCAAACAATCATCACCATATAGGATCTATCCTGAAATGGAACTTCCGATACTGTTGAACCTTTTTTAAGCTTAAAGTACGAAGACCGAAGTTTTTAAGTACCCCTAATGCATTGATTATTTTTAATAAATGCCTAACTTTAGAATACCTGAAAAAACCGTAAAGATGCTATGACCATGAAAAAATTGATTTTTTTTAAAAGCCTATGGATTTTATTTATGGGAATAATCCCGTCGCTTTATGGAATTGATGCTCCAGGAGAAATCCTTATAAATCATGTCGGATACCCCTTGAAGGCAGCAAAGGTCTGTATAATGGAAGGAGAGAAAGCATTGCCATTTAAGGTAATAAATACCCAGAATGGCAAAATAGCCTATAAGGGGATTATGCAGCCGCAAAAAGGGAAGTTCGGAAATTATCTTATAGGGTTATTCTCTGAACTCAAAACAGAAGGCACCTACGTAATAGAAGTCGAAAAAAAGAAATCAGCAATTTTCAGGATTTCTGAAAATATCTATGAAGATGCAATAAAGAAGAGTGTAACTTATTTTAGTATTCAGCGTTGCGGACCCAGCACCACCGGTTATGCTGCACCCTGCCACGTGGATGATGGACGACGTCTGGACACTGGTCCAGGATGGGCTATGAAACCGCATAGAGATGTATCAGGGGGATGGCATGATGCATGTGATTACCGGAAATGGGTGGGCCCTACTCTTTATGGCATGATAGGATTGTGCAAGGTTGCTGAAATAATGGGCTCCGACTGGAACAATGAACAAATAAAGGATGAGTTGCGATGGGGTAACCGTTATTTTCTGAACATGCAGAATGAAGGAGGATATGTAATGAATTACTGCGGAGGTGACGATGGAATGTATCTGACAGATAATATAATCGGCACAGCAGATGACAGACCCATTCACACAGAACCTGCCAGCTTTGCACATGACGAAACAGATCGTACTGCCCAGTTTAACTTCATTCTGGCTGAAACACTCACAGCCCGGATTTTCAAATCATCGGATACTGATTATTCAAAAAAATGTCTCCAGGCTGGCATCCGGTGTTTTGAGTGGTGCGATAAAAATTTTTATGCCAACCAGACTATGGAAATGGGTGCTGCTTTAATGGCATGTGTCGAATTATATAAAACCACTGATGATAATCTATATCTGGGAAAAGCAATTGACTTTGCCAGTCGTTTGATGGAAATCCAGGTAAAAGAGCCCATTGACAGCATTTATCATATAAGAGGATTTTTTAAAACTTCATTGAGAGATGATGAACCCACCCGTACTAGCTGGCAGGGACCACAGTATCTTAGCGGACTTTGCCAGTTGTATGAAACTAATCCTGGTCACCCTGATGCACCAAGATGGAAAGAAGCAATCAGGATGTACTGTGATGATTACCTTGTAAAAACTATTGAAATAAATAATTTCAGCCTGGTTCCGGTTGGTTTGTACAAATCAGCAGATCCTGGCGGGAATCAAAAGATAGGAAAATACTGGTTAAGATATTTAACAGTCACTGCAGATAATGCCTTTGCAGGCGGAATTAATGCAAACATCACTTCAACCGGTATCAGTCTGATACTTGCATCGAAAATTCTGCAGGATGCAAAGCTTTTAACCTACGCTCAAAGACAGATTGACTGGATTGTTGGCCTTAATCCACTAAATACCAGTACCATTGAAGAGGTAGGCCATAATCAGCCTGTCAGGTTTATTAACAAAACCCTGAATATCCCACCATTGATTGCAGGTGCTGTCATGAATGGTATAGGAGGAACAAAGGAAGACACTCCTCATTTAATTGCAGGAAGCTGGCAAAATTGTGAATACTGGACCCCTCAGGTAGCACAAACCATGTGGCTGATGGCAGAATTACAGGTGGCTCTTAAATAAACGTTTTTGCACCTTATCCGCTGAAACCAAAGATGCCTCAATAAAATCAGACAAGTCCGATAAAGTTTACCTAATATTAAATTTTAAGCATCATTAATATAGATTTATTACAGATAAGATCATTGGGCATAAGAAGGTATGAGTAATTAAATACATAAAACAAATGAAAAGGAAGATTATTATTCTCTCTGTTTTATTCTCATCAATGGTATCGAATACTATCGCTTTTACTCAGGCATCTTCTGAAAAAGTATTTCAGGTAAAAGGTTTTAGTTGTACTTCGCCAAGGCATAAAGAGGTGGACCGTTTTGTAAAGTTTATAGATGAAGAACTGGCGCCGCGCGGCGTAAATACGCTGGTTTTATTCGTATGCGACAAGGATTACAACTATCAGTTTGAGAGTTATACTCAGCTCGGAGATTCCTCAGCACTTTCAAAAGCAGATGTAAAAAAAATGGTGGCCTGCTGTAAGAAAAACAACATCAGGATTATTCCGCAGATTAATTTACTTGGACACCAGTCGTGGAAGGAACGCCCCAATAAACTATTGGAAAAGTTTCCCCAATTCGATGAAACACCTTATATAAAAATGCCCGAAAAATATGTCTGGCCGAACAGTGATAATTTGTATTGCAAAAGTTATTGTCCTCTTCATCCCGACTTGCATAAGGTAATATTTGCACTAATTGATGAGATATGCGATGTTTTCGAATCGGATGCATTTCATGCGGGGATGGATGAAGTATTTTATCTTGGTGATGAAAAATGTCCCCGTTGTTCTGGTGTTGACAAGGCTGAGCTTTTTGCCGGAGAGATAAACAAAATCAGAAACCATCTTGCAGAGAAGAACAGGGAATTGTGGATATGGGGAGACCGTTTGATTGATGGAAAATCAACCGGTATTGGATTGTGGGAGGCAAGCTATAACTATACATGGAGGGCTATAGATATGATACCAAAAGATGTAGTTATCTGTGACTGGCATTATGAAAGGCCCGATCACACTCCAGTCTATTTTGCCATGAAAGGTTTCCGTGTGATCACTTGTACAGGGAGAAAACCAGAAACCAGTGTTTCGCAGGCTGAAGATATGGCAAGATTCAGGAAAAGTACCACAAAGGAAATGAAACCAAGGTATTACGGGATGATGCAGACTGTCTGGTCCGGAACTGACCAGTTTATAGATGCATTCTACGGTAAACAACCAGCTGATGCAGGAGGAAGGGCATATCCCGCTGATGCTTTCAAAGCATTGTTCAGGAGGATTAATGAGCTTGAAAAGGAGAATTAAACATCTTTGGATCAAACTTCCACTTCTTTAAAAGAGATTTTCATAATTACTTTTACATTATTAATTAATCTTTGAAAAAATCAGAAAATGAAAAAGAGTCTTAATGTGAAATCAGACCTGGAGCATATAAACATCCAAAACGAGGCTAATGCTCCCAATACCTCATCCCGAAGAGACTTTCTGAAACTATCTGCAGCCACAGCTGTTGGTATAGGTGTAGCTAATCCTTTTGCAGCGGCTGCGCAGGTTTCTCAAACACCTGACAAGGCTAAGCCTGAATTAATACAGGGCAAGGATCCGTATGCACTCGCCGCGAGGTTCAATAAATATCTCAGGGTTACCGATGTGACAGACGGACTAGATGCTGTGGGTCGTGCTGATTTGACACTTATGGATCCGTCAATCCGCCCTTTGTGGATGGGAATGCGTTTCTGGGGGCCAGCTGTTACGATGCGTGTAATTCCAACTAATCGACGGATGCCGGTGATCGAACGGAAGGACGCTTTGCTGCAGCACGATATCTGGTTTAAATCAGGAGGTACACATGCCAAACTAAACACAAAACCAGGGTGTGTAATAGTGACATCCACAAACGGAGCCCGTGAATGTGGTTACTGGGGTTCGAACAATTCAATGGCTATGCAGGCTGACGGAGTTGTCGGAATCGTTACAGATGGTAATGCCAGAGACACTGACGAGATAATTCTTCAGAAAAATCCTGTCGCTTGCAGAGGTATTGGTCGTACTATAATACCTGGTCGTGTGGAATTAATGGATGTGGATGTTCCTCTAGCCTGTGGTGGTGTTATGGTTCGTCCGGGTGATATTATCGGATGTGATTGGGACGGGGTTGTGGTTGTGCCCATAGAAGTTGCTGAAGATGTTCTTTATTTTGCAGCGAGAATCGCCATTGATGACAAAAAGAGTCGCAGGAATCTTTACGAGAAATTAGGAAAAGAACCGGATGAGACTGTGGAATGGGAAGCGGTAGCTGAGTATTTTAAAGATATCCTTTAGTCCAAATCTCTGCTAATATTTTTTATTATTTCCTATTGGATCTTTTTCCTTGAACTCGTTTTGGAAAATGGAAAAGTTGCAACTCTTAAACCGAAGTATTCTAATTATAGGAAAATACAACAAGCGCTCTGGGAGAAAGCCCTGTGATACTCACACTGTTATTCTTTCGCGTAAGAATTGCATTTCCCTCAGCTGGCAGTATCAGAGCTTTCTGAACCTCAGAAACCTTTGGAAGCTCAAGAGTTACATTAACAGGTTCATCGTTGAAATTTTCAATAATAAAATAGTTGCTGGCTAAAAGATATAAGCTGACCTTGTTTGGAGCATCAAATTTGATTCCCAGCGGGGTCAGGAGCTTATCCCTGATTGGGTTCAGCTCTTCCCTTGTCATCTTCAGAAGATTTTTAGGATCATCACCGACTTTCAGTATTATCAGATTTGTATAATCGAGTAGTTTCTGGTCGCTGAGCAGTTTTGAAAGTCCATCAGTAATAAGAACAGGTTTGCCTAAGTCGAGAAAAGTTTTGAGCTTGGCTGAAAAACCAGGTTCTTTTAGGGCATGTACTGTAAAAATTGCAGATCCGGCATTGTTATTTATCTTATAGTCAGGAACAAGTGGAAGCCCCAGCATCCCCAAAAAGCTGAAAATATATCTCTCATTTAAAGGTTCGCTGTTAGACAGTTTTGGCATATGGATGCCCTCGAGTGGTTTGCCTCTGACGATCTTAGCCAGCTCAATCAGAGCAGGAATCTCTTGCTTCAGTGCTTCCACATTTGCTTTGGGCGTTCCGGGTTTCCCGTCGTATTTATTGCTTTCCCTGATAAGGTCTCCATAATGAAACAGCATTATTTCCTTAGCATTACCTAATACAGTCTGACGGGCTTGTTCAAGATAGGTTTTTGGAGTAGTCCCCAGGGCATCGACCCAACCTCCTCCAGTTTTATTACCGCCAATACCGTCGAGCCATCGCATAATAAAGAAAGCATTGTATTGCACTTCCCCTCCGGGTCTGACATCATAATCATAATCACGTGTCTCTGTACCAACCCAAATAAAGTCAAAATCGTTTGTCTCACGGATCACTTCATAACCCCTTTCATGGAAATTATCGTACCAGAGCGGATATTTTATTATTATTTTTACTTCAGGATTGACTGCCTTTGCCGGCTTAAGTATATGCTCACGACTCACTTCAACCATAAGATCGCACCTGAACTTTGACCATGTCATTTCACCCCTTGCTGCCATACAATCTTCGCATCCGCACTCTGTAAAAAGAAAATCATCAATCATTATCAGGTCAAATATTGATGCAGAATATTCGAAGATTTTACTGAGTTCTGCCAGTGTACTTTTATTAGTATAGCAAGCAGTTGCACCCCATCCGCCGACACCATTTTTCCCAACATTCACTGTGGTCACACATCCCGATGCTTCGAAACCCTCCTTAACAAAGCGGTCTCTTGCACGCACCAAAACATCACGATCAGCATAGTAACCTCCGCGGAAGGTTTCAATGAACACTCTGGTAATACCAGTCTCTTTACACCATTTTACCGCATTATCAAGACCTTCAGAAGTTGAAAGATAGTTTTTTACATCCTGAGCTGTAAATAATGTGGAAATCGCCAATACATCTTTGTTAGACTTCGCTATAGTCCATAATGTTTGTGAAAAAACGGCAGTGGCATTTATTAAAGCAATCGATGATACCATGCATCTCACCAGCATTCTTAATTTAAGATTTCGCATAATCACTATGTTTAAAATTATATAAAAGTACTATGTTATTTGTAATATGGACCACTCAATTAGCTATTGAGTCCCATGATTTTTAAGGCGTTACTTGATCATATTTCCATTAATGCGTGAACATTACTGTCTGCCAGGCAACCATTTCGAGCGTCCTCCGGTTTTTGCCAGGAATTTCATTGCTTGCTGATGGCATATAAGTTGCGCATTAAGCAGATTATCAGGTGATTCTATCTTCGCTTCACGTGTTGCACTATTTCCTGAAAATGCATGACTGGGTGATTCCACTACTACACTTAGTGCTCCGCAATGCCAGTTCAGGGCTCCATCAATATTATAGACACCCGTGTTAGCTCTGGCTGGATTACCCTCGATCGCTGGATCATTTGATTCCTGAAGTCCGTTAACGGCAAGTTCTGAATGAACATATTTAAAGAGGGTATCAAATGCAGGATGAAGAGCCGGCTCTCCGAGAGGTCTGTCCATACGCATATATACGGCGCCTGTATGCATATTAATAATAAGATCAGGCTTTTCGCGTTCTGCAAGATCGAATAAAGCCTGAGTTTCAGGTTGTTTCTTACCCAGAAAATTATCATGCTGAATATTTACTCCGGCATCGTTGGGATATCCTCCCGGGAAACCCGGTTTAGAAAAATCCATTGGTATGAATTCCTTTATTTGTGGCCATCCTGTGATTGTACCGTCCGGCATACCACCGGTGTTCAGGTATTCAGGCACGGTGTAAATAGTGTCCCTGTATTGCTCCATCCTCAGCGGAATGCGTTCCCTTCCGTCTGGATTGGCTATGGGAATTAGTATCACACGGTCAAGTTCTGATATTGCCTCTGTTATACCTGGCCACTCCTTCCCCCTTAAGTCATTACCTGTTTCAATCACAGATATTAGATTCACCATACCGACAATTCCTTCAAACTCACCGCCGTGCACAGCTGCCATACTCATGTACACTGTCTTATTATGATCGGGCCCCCGGTAGGCTCGAACATCTCCGAAACCCAATGAACCTGAGAATGTAGTTGTACCCTTCCCCTGACGAGGGTTTCCATAAAGGACTGCCCTGATCTGCCTGCCGCCGGCCGAAGTTCCTATGACCAGGATTTGCCCCTTATGTACTGTCTTATTAAGGAAATTATTAACCTCGTTATAGGAAGATAGCCAGAAAGATGGAATATCTGCAGCTTCCCTGAGATAATCAGGAGGGATCTGGAATGAATAAGTTGCATTCTTTCCTGATTGTTGTTTCCGGCAACTAAGATTAACGACAAAAAAAACCGGCATTAGTATCAAAAAAAGGAAAAGCAAAAACCTGACCGGGATAATACTTCGAACCTTAGAATTTTTTAAATGGAATGGAAAAGAATGTTTTTCCAGAATCTCACTTTGAGTTTTTCGTGTATTCATGTTAGGCGAAATAGGTTTTTTCATAAGAAGATATCTTTTACGTAAACAAAATAAATATTAAAGATCAAGTTTTTGATTCAAACATAGAATTCGAAAGATAGTATCATAAATTTATGAATCAATTTTAATAATAAGTTGAGTACGGACCAGATTAGTATCTAATGATTTGTATTTTTGCATTACTTATCCTCAGGGGCTGACCTGGTTTTGACAGCATGAGGGTCGGTTTTCCCATATCCGGTTGTTAAATAGTATTATTAGAACACTATACTGATTATAGGTTTTTACATTTTAAATGTTCAAAATAACATTAGACACCGGATTTTTTACATTCGTTATTAGAATTTGGTATTATTACCTGCAATAATTTGCATAAGAAGAAGAATTAAAACTTTACTATCATGAAAAGGAAACTTTTATTTTTTTTAACTTTTATAATCACAATTAAGTTTTCTATTGCGCAAATTCCTTATCCAGGTGGGTCACCCGGAGCAGCGAAGGTTAAGATCCTCCCTGACAGCTCGTTTATACTGGAAAATAATGTGATTAAAATGAAATTTGGTAATAATGGCACAGGAATAATAATAGAAGGATTTGAAGATAAGAAAACACATGAACGATTAGAAATCGGGAAGACAACATTATTTGAACTGACGCTTGCAGATAATAGTATCCACACTTCAGACGACTTCACGCTTCAAAGTCCTCCGGAAATTTTGAATATTACTCCTGATCCAAATTCGAAAACTTATGCTGAAAGATTAGGCGGTAAGAAATATAAAGCAGCCTTTGAGAATAAGAAATTGGGCCTTAATGTGCTTTGGGAAGCTGATCTGAGGGATGCATCTAATTATGTCCGCCAGATTTTTACATTTTTAGCCAAAGACACTGTAAACATTTCCAAAATTACTTTAATAAAGCTGCCTGTTAAAATAGGATTAGAAAAGAAGGGAACAGTAGATGGATCCCCATTGGTGCATCAGAATATGTTTTTTGCCGTAGAGCATCCCATGAGTCAGGCAGAACAGAACAAAGCATCCATGGAGTCATACCTGCTACAATTAACGCCTTTTACTTTCTCAAAAGGTTTTACTACTTCAACTGTTTGGGGCATTGCACCTGTTAATCAATTGCGGCGAGGATTTCTTTATTACACAGAGCGTGAGCGGTCAGCACCTTACCACCAGATATTGCATTATAATTCCTGGTATGATATTTCCTGGGCCAACACGAAATTCAATGAAAGCCAGGCTTTGGACAGGATAAAGATGTTTAAGGACAGTTTGATTATTAGACGCCATGTTCAATTAAATGCTTTCCTATTTGATGATGGCTGGGATGATAATAAAACACTTTGGCTATTTAATACTGAAGGATTTCCCAATGGATTTGCAAAGTTGAAGGAAGCGGCAGATTACTGTAAATCTAGTATAGGTGTTTGGATGTCTCCATTCGGAGGGTATGGTGCTGCCAAAGAAAAACGCATTGAATTTGGGAAAAATCAAAATCCACCTTTTGAAACCAATGCGAATGGATTTTCCCTGACCGGGCCGGTTTATTATCACCGATTTTTAATTGTAACCAGGAACTTCATAAAGGACTATAATATATCAATATTCAAATTTGACGGGGTAGGCCCAGGCAACGATGCACTTGGAGCTGGAATTACATATCATAATGATATTGAAGCATTTTTGAAGTTATTAAAAGAATTGAAAGCAATGAAGCCCGATTTGTATCTTGATTTAACAACTGGAACATGGCCTTCAGTTTATTGGCTAAAGTATGGTGACAATACCTGGCGTTCCGGAGATGATAACGGACAAATAGGTGAAGGTTCTATGCGACAACAGGGAATTACGTATCGGGATGCGAATACATATAGAAATGTAGTAAAGTCAGGGCCTTTATATCCTTTAAATGCCTTAATGAACGGCGGAATAATCATTGCTGATAATGGTCTTCCTGGTAAGTTTGAGATGGATGAGAAGGATATTTCGGATGATATATGGTCTTTCTTTGGAACCGGGGTAAGTCTTCAGGAACTATACATTAATCCACATAAATTGAGTGCTTCAAATTGGAACTGTCTAGCAAAAGCAAGCAGCTGGGCAAGAGAAAATGAACGCATTATGGCAGATGTACATTGGATAGGAGGCGATCCTGCAAAAGGTGAGGTATATGGTTACGCAGCCTGGTCGCCTGAAAAAGCCGTTTTAATGTTACGCAATCCTTCTAAAGAGGAAAAGTCATTTCAGATCAATGTGAAAGTCATATTCGAACTCCCCCCTTATATAAAAAGTGAATACAGGTTTTTTGATGCCAAAACAGGTGTTAATGACCCTTTGGCACAAGGCAGATCTTGCGGAATTACTTTACAGCCCTTTGAGGTGAAAGTATTAAATGC
>JBGOZX010000140.1:0-11032 GCA_041480425.1 Bacteroidia bacterium | reverse complement strand
CGTTGAAAAGGCAAAATCTTATTACAAGGAGGCATTGGATCTGGATAGTAATAAAGTGGCAAATCTTTATAGATTAATATGGTTAGAATATTCCCTGGAAAATTTTGAAGAGGCTTTGAAATTGCAAAATCAGCAACTGGAGATAGATTCAACAGCCACTATTGCTCTTGGAATTGTTCTTGAAGCATATAGCATACCTCCTGGTCATAAAGAAGAAGCATATCTTCATGCTAAAAAAATGGCTGAGTTTTACAAAAATTGGATAAATACTGGAGCATTTCATCGTATTGGTTATGCTTACTATCAGGTTGGTAAGAGAAAAGAGGCAGAATCCTATTTTAAACAACAGATCAAAATTGATGAAGAAAGCATAAAACTCAACAGACCAATTGCACAATGGAAAAATGCTCAGTATGATCTGGCAGCCACCTATGCTTTTTTAGGTGACAAGGAAAAGGCTTACCAATATCTTGATGACTTTATTAAACTGAGATCTTATCAATTAATTTGGTTAATTCTTGCTAAACACGATCCTCTGTTTAATAATATTCATAACGAAGAACGGTTTCAGAAAATTCTGCAAAACATGGAAGCCAAATATCAGGCAGAGCATGAAAGGGTAAGGAAATGGCTGGAAGAAACGGGGCAGCTATAGTTTTATGTTATCAAACTCAACCTATTGAACCTAAATGCCAGAAAGTCCAAACAAGTTGATCAAATTTTGGCAAGAGTTGAAAAGACGTAATGTCTTCAGGGTAACCGCCACTTATGCTGCAACTGCCTATATCATAGTTGAGGTAACCAATAATCTTATTGTACCATTGCATCTGCCTGACTGGATTGCAACATTAGTTGTAATACTACTCATAATCGGATTACCAATTGTTGTCATTCTGTCATGGATATTTGATTTCACTCCTGAGGGAATAATAAAAACCGAATCGGTCAAAGATAGTGAGAGCAAAAAGGTTGCAGGAAAACCTGTTAAAAGAAGTCTGAGAACTAGTGATGTTATAATTGCTGTTTTAATGGTAATAGTTGTTATTCTTGCTTATCCAAAAATATTCAACAGAGACAAATTGGAAAATCTGAGATCTCCAGATGGTAAAATTTCTGTTGCGGTAATGCCATTTCAAAATATGACCAATGATACTACCTGGGATGTCTGGCAAGATGGGATTCAAAATGAATTAATAACAGCTCTGACGAATTATGAAGAATTAAAAGTCAGACAAATAGAAACTATCAACAGTGTGCTTCAAAGTAAAGGTCTAACTAATTATGCTTCAATCACACCTTCTTTAGCCAGTTCATTTTCACAGAAACTTGAAGCAAATGTTTTAATATATGGCAGTATAAAACAGGCAGGTGCTACAATACGTTTAAATGCACAATTAATTGACTCAAAAACAGAAGAGGCCTTTAAATCTGTTCAAATAGATGGAACCGGTGAGAATATCCTTCATCTCATTGATTCACTTTCGGTGCGGGTTAAGAATTTTCTCATAATATCCAAATTGGAAAAGGAAGTATCTCTCGGCTATCAGCATCTTGTATCTACCAACTCTCCTGAAGCGTATAGGTTTTTCATGTTTGGGGAAAATGCCCGCAGTAAAAGAGATTATCCTACTGCAAGGAAAAATTACTCGCAAGCACTAGCTATCGACTCAAACTTTACTCTCGCGACGTTGATGCTTTCTACAGCATGTATAAATGAGGGGTTGTATGAGGAGGCAAAAAAATGGGATCTCAGGGCTTACGAAAAAAGAGAACAAATGCCATTACGGCTGAAGATCTTTACAGATGAAAATCATGCCTTCTTTTATGAAACGCCATTAGAAGAAATTAAATACTTAAGGCAGTTTCTGCAAATTGATGATCAATATCCACGTACTTATTATGAAATAGGTCGTAATTACCTTGAATTGTTTCAATATGATAAAGCAATCCCTGAATTTAAAAAAGCTCTGGAGATATATGATAAATTAGATTCAAAACCCTGGTGGATTTTTGACTATACGTTGCTTGGAGGAGCATATCATGAAACTGGAGAGTATAAGAAAGAAAGAAAGCTTTATAAGAAAGCAGAAAAAGATTTTCCTGATGATCCTATTCTAATCTCCAGGCAAGCCATCCTATCATTAACTGAAGGAGATACAATTTCGGCAAATAGATATATTGATAAATACAGATCTATCCTTAAAAACAATTCATCATCTGAGGCAGCTATCGCGACAAACTTGGCTGGGATTTACATACAAGCAGGCATTCCGGATAAAGCAGAGGTTTATTATCGTCAGGCACTCTCATTGCAACCCGACAATCCAAACAGGCTTAATAATCTTGCCTGGTTCCTAATCGATAATGATCGAAACATTAATGAAGGTCTAGAACTTGCCAATAAGGCACTAGAATTAAGGCCTGGTAATTATATTTATTTGGATTCTAAAGGCTGGGGATTATATAAACAGGGGAAATATGAAGAAGCGCTGCAGCTCCTTGAAAAAAGCTGGGATCTAAAACCTATCTATGAACACGAAATATATCTTCATATCCAGGAAGTAAAAAAGGCTATAGCGAATCAAAAAAATAATTAAACTCATTAAATCATAACAGGTTGAGGATAGGTAAACCCTCACCTTTTCTAACCTATTTTCAACCAGAATGAGTAGTCGCAGATTTAATACATAACTTAAACCTACAATCCCTGATTCTTAGTATCTACTCAGGATGTAACAAATAAATTCTTGCATTTGGTTTAACTATGGCTTAATTTTGATTATGAAATAAATAAGACTCTATTGATTTTTTTTAAATTGAATTTACCATGTGTCAAGTATAATCGATGGTTACACATACTACATCTTCATCATATACCACCAAAAAGACAACAAATAAAAAAAATAGGAGGATCAATTATGAAAAACTATCGTCTTTCTGTGTTAATTTTCTTATGGATCATTGTCATGTGCTTTTCTTGCACCAGCAAGCAAAATGAAAAGACTGATATGAATCAACTTTTATCTGCAATTTCTGAAAATGATAATGCCTGGAACAATCTGGATGTAGAAAAAATAGTAGGAATGTTTTCAGAAGATGGAACACTTTTAAATGATAAGTCTGAAATGTTAAGGGGTAAGGAAGCAATAAGAAAATCCTTTGAAATGATGCAAAAATTTGAAAAACTTGAGTTTAAAAGAGACAAAGTAGAAGTAAAAATAGTAGGTAAAATAGCATATGAAATAGTAAATCAAATTGTTACATTCAAACGTAAAGATGAAGAACCTCAAACTGAACTTAATAAATATATTCACATATGGGAGAAACAAAATGATGGTTCATGGCGGGTTCTTATTGACATGAACAATTTGAGACCGCAGTCAGGAGAATAACAGATTGACTTAAGATAAAATATGATTACCTTTGTAATTGCAAAGTAATCAGAGAGGAGTATTTTTCGAGACCTGGATAAAATGAGCCTCTGTATATAATTGATTATAAGCGTTATGTAAAAATAGTTCGAGCCCTGACGGAGCACCGAAAAGCCGGCCTCTTAAGCCGGTCTTTCTATTTTGAGACAGCAGGGCGAGAAGAGCCCTGCAGTGTCCCGCAAAGTGAAACGAAGCGGGAACGGAGCAACTCCAACAAACACAAAAAGCCTTGATAACCAACACTATCGAGGTTTTTTTTAATTGTCGTTCCTGAAACTATACTGAAACATTTCCTGAGTTTAAGCTATAATATGATATATCACAGGTTCCCTGTTAGGGTGGAATGTAGGATTTTGGGATAAATAATAACTGGAAGATCTTTGAATGCAAAACTCATGGCGACCGAGGCGGTACATTCTTTTACTCCAGCTAGCACACGGAGTATTCCAATTCACTGGTTTAAAGTTATCAAATTTAAAATTAACCATTGGTCTTAGATTCGGGGAGAATTATAGGTTTTCTTTGCACCCTTTAGGATATCTGGCAAATGAACAAAATCAATTAAAGAATGTTTGTGATTCAAGATAATCATAATAATTATAAACCAAAAAAAATATTATGCTTAAGGAAACTTCTATTCAGGAATTCAGGGCAACGTTGAGAGGCGGCTTAATAGAACCGCATGACCAAGGTTATGACGATGCACGCAAAGTATATAATGCCATGATAAGCAAACGTCCGAGCATGATTGTATATTGTGCAGATGTAGCGGATGTGATACGATCGGTGAATTTTGCAAGGGAAAATAATATTCTTCTTTCGATTCGCAGCGGAGGACACAATGCAGGCGGATTAGGAATTTGTGATGACGGGTTAGTGATTGACCTTTCGCATATCAAATACACTCGTGTTGATCCTCAGGCAAAAACAGTAGTGGCAGGCGGAGGATGTACGTGGGGAGATATTGACCATGCAACTCATGTATTCGGGATGGCTACACCAAGTGGAATAATTTCTACTACGGGTGTAGGAGGATTGACAACTGGTGGAGGTATAGGTCATCTTACCCGCAAGTGTGGACTGAGTATTGATAATCTGCTATCAGTAGATATGGTATTGAGTGATGGAAGTTTTGTTACTGCGAATGCAAATCAAAATCAGGATTTGTTTTGGGCAATAAGAGGTGGTGGCGGAAACTTCGGAGTAGTTACTGCTTTCACATTTAAGCTTCACCCGATAGATAGGGTATATGGTGGTCCGATGTTATATGAGATAAGCGAGACAGAAGATGTAATGAAATGGTATCGCAAACTGATAAAGGATGCACCGGATGACCTGAATGGATTTTTTGCTTTCCTCACTGTTCCACCCGGATCTCCTTTCCCCGAGCATCTTCACCTGAAGAAAATGTGCGGGATTGTATGGGCATACTCAGGCCCATTAGAAAAAGCGGAAGAAATATTTAAACCCATTCGCGCTTTCAAGAAACCTGCTCTTGACTTTGTAGGTCCATTACCTCAACCTGCTTTGCAAGGAATGTTTGATGCGGTTTATCCTACAGGTTTGCAATGGTACTGGCGAGCAGATTTCGTAAGGGAATTGAGCGATGAAGCAATTGCAAAGCACATCAAGTTTGGCAATGCACTTCCTACTATGCATTCAACGATGCACTTATATCCCGTTAATGGTGCTGCTTCAAGGGTAAGCAAAAAAGAAACAGCATGGAATTACCGGGATGCCACATGGGCAATGGTAATGGTAGGTGTTGACCCAGATCCCGCAAACAAAGAAAAAATTACTTCATGGACTAAACAATATTGGGAAGCACTGCATCCATATTCAGCCGGCGGAGCTTATGTTAATTTTATGATGGATGAAGGAGAAGAACGCGTGAAAGCAACTTATGGTGATAATTATGAACGGCTGGTTACGATAAAGAATAAATATGACCCAAATAATTTATTCAGGGTGAATCAAAACATAAAACCCGCTCTGAAAAAATAAGACTTTATAGCCAACGCATTTACTCACACATTTTGCAGACTCTTTATTTGACCTGTTCAATAGCATGAGCTTAAACTCCTCTATATGTTCTATTGAATCCAGGTCCCAATTCTCCATAAATATGTCAAATGCATCTTTAGAGCACTTAATCTGTAGTCTGTCTGAAGCTTTGACTTTAGTCCTATAGACCACTTACTTCAGATATATTAGTCTGTTGTGTTTTCATAATGGTTTAATTAGTAATTAAATAGAAATAAAAAAGCCCGGTCCCAAAGTCCCAGGCTGTAAGATTGCATAATTAAAATACAAATATACAATTAGTTAGGATACAAAGCAATTACAATAAATCCTCTAAATGGCTGATTATATGCGATTTAGGCCACGCTGAGCTTTCTTTAATGTAAGCACTTAATGGGAGATAGTACCTTAAACGAGCTGTGAATGGCTTTAAATGAGATGTTTGTAAGATGCTATATAATTGATTGCCAGCTTAATAAATATAGTGGGGAGATTGGGGCGGGGAATTGCAATAACTACTTAAAACAAATGAATAAACCCAATTGTTTATAAGCTGGCCATTTTTGTTTACTTCAAATTGTGAATGATACGCTCTTAAATGTAGGGTAAATTGTGTAAAAGAACCCCGGGATAAAGTGTATCAAAGAAAATCCTGCAAATTCAATTATAATTTAATAATTACCGAATAGCCTCTTTATTGCCTCAATATTTACAGGGTTAGTAATACTTTTTGCTTCAGGAGTGTATAAATAGTTTATTTTATCCTGATGATATGCTACTATTTTTGATCTCACCATTTTTCCCTGACTATTAAGAAGTCTGTTGTCAACAGTAAATGATTCCTCGAGTATTGCAATTACCGCAGGGAGCCATCTGGACGGGAATAAGTTATCATATTTGCCACCCTGTTTATATTGATTGACAACTGCCTCTATTTCAAGCAGGACAGCTTTCTGGCCTTCTGGATCGGAAAGGTTAATTTTATGATTTTTTGCCCACCTTTCCAGGGCTTCCTTATTAGGGACAAGAAGAGCAGAGGTATATTTGTTCTGGTTATTATAGAGCATCAGGTGGTCGATATAGGGAGATCTGTCTGTTATTGTCTCCTCAATTCCTTCAGGGCTGTATTTTTCACCATCGTCTGAAATAAGAAGGCTCTTAAATCTTCCAAGAACGTACAGAAAACCATCTTTGTCTACGTTTCCCATATCACCTGTATGCAGCCAGCCTTCGCGAATAGTCTCGGCTGTAGACTTTTCGTTCTTCCAGTATCCTTTCATTACATTTTCCCCGCGTACCACAATTTCACCTTTTTCTCCAACAGGTACTTCATTTCCATCTTCATCACAGATTTTCAGATCGAGATTCTTAACTATAACTCCTAATGATCCTAGTTTGTGTTTCAATTCAGTGTTACCTGAGATCACCGGGGATGCCTCTGATAGTCCGTAACCCTGGAACATTGGTATTCCTATGGCATAAAAGAATCGTTGGAGCTCAATATCCAGTAAGGCCGCTCCCCCAAAGAAAAACTTAAGCCTTCCTCCAAAACTAGCCCTGATTTTCTTAAACAGAATCATATCGTACAATTTGTACAGGGGCTTAAGAAATATTTTAAGTCCTTTCCCTCTGTCCCATCCAATACCATTGTACATGTAAGCAATCTTCAGTGCATGGTCAAATAGTTTTTCTGCTGTTTTTCCCTTTTCTCTGATTCCTTTCTCAATACCTTTCCTAAGGTTTTTGGCAAGTGCTGGAGCACTTAGCACAAATACCGGCTTAATTTCCCTGATGTTACCCGGAATGTTTTTCAGACTGTCTAGGTAAGATTTTCCAGATTGCACGGCAGCCAGGCTGGCACCTGCTTCCATAAGTATGAAGATACCAACAGTATGAGCGAAAGAATGATCCCATGGCAGGATGAGGAGGGTAGTCCACCATTCAGGCACATCCATCAGAGTAAGGGTTTGTTCAATATTAGCCGTATAATTCCTGTCCGATAAAATGATTCCCTTCGGATCAGCAGTAGTTCCCGATGTATAAGAAATATTTGCATAATCATCGGGACCCACCGAGTTAATTATTTCAAGAAATTTTTCGAGATTATTATTTAGATATTCTTCTCCCATCTTTTTCACATCTCCCATAAAAATTTCATCTTTTTCATAACTTTCTTTCGGATCCAGGAGAATTATTTTTTCGAGTTTTTTTAATTCATTTTTAATTGGATTTATTTTATCGAGGTTGCTGCCTGAGAGGATTACCATCCTTGCATCAGAATGGTCCAACCTGAACTTCAGGTCGGAACCCTCCTTTAGTAATATTGAAAGAGGCACATTAATGGCCCCAGTGTGAAGTATTCCCAGTTCACTGATAACCCAGTCGGTACGGGATTCAGATATTAAAGCAATACGGTCTCCTTTTCGGATCCCAAGGGCTAGCAGTCCTGAGGCAACTTTATAGACTTGCTCTTTTGTCTCCTTATATGTGAGGGCTTCATACCTGTCTGTTCTCTTTTCAAGAAGATAGGGATTGTCTGCATACTTCTGTGAGCTGGATTCCAACAATTGGATGATTGTTTTCATAGCAATCAGATTAGACTTTCAATTTCAATTATATGAATATCTTAATGTTTTTATTAATATAGAATTTAATTAAATTACTATAATCAAAGCTACGCCTTATCCAAATTGAAATCAATTTTATTTTGTTCTTCCCTATCTCCAAGGCAAAAAGGTTGCATTATTAAAATGCAGATATACAATTAGTTAAAATATAGTGCAACTAGCATATACGTTTTAAAATACAGTTTATTAGCGTTTTATGACACTGATGCGTTTAGTTGATGCCCTGGAATACTATAGGGGTGTAGATAATGTCTCTACAGGTCTAGAAATGGCCTTAAATCAAATCGTTACAATATATTATGTTATTGATATACAATTATATATCTAATTGGGGAATTGGGAAGCCTAATTGCTAATACTCTATCAAGCAAATTGCATAAACCTAACTATTATGGTTCGTTACTACTTTTGATTGGCAATAGCCTTTTTTACTTCCTGGATATGAAGATATATTTCGTGATCGTAAATAGGCTTTAATTCCCAACTTTTTTGAAGTATCTCAAGTGCTTCCTGGTATTTCCCCTGTTTATATAATCCCCAGCCTTTGGTATGCAGATAATTATAATTATCAGGGCTTAATTTAAGTACTTTATCAGAGAGCTCTAATCCTTCAGGTATGTTTCGGTCATTATCGATAAGGAAGTATGCAAGATCGTTCAACCTGTCCGGTTTCCCAGGTTCTAAGGAGAGAGCCTTGCGATAATATTCCTCTGCTTTATCCTTTTTACCGACCTCCGAAAAACCAGATGCCAGAATTGCTGTTATATTAGGATCAGTCCATGAATTTTCTTTAGCGATCCGGATTCCTTTCTCTATATATTTGTTTGCCTTAATCGTATCTCCTTCAACTATTGCAAGAAGAGCTTGCCGGTAGATTAGATTATAATTATCAGGAAAATCTTTCTCTGCTTTTTTATATAATTTTTTTTCTTTTTTATACTGCCCCGTTTTATTATATGCTTCTCCAAGTTGTGTATAGTCAAAAACCCATTTGGGTTTTAGGTCTAATTTATTATATATCTTGAGTGCTTTCTCGTATTCGGGGATTGCATTATCAAATTGATGCAATTGAGAATAAGCATAACCTAAACTGTAATAATTTCCTGGCAAGAGATCATCAAATTCCTGCAACTGTCTCAAATATTTAATCTCTTCATATTGAGTTTCGAACAGCAAGGCATAAATCCTGTTTGTGCTGATTTTCAACTGTAATGGCATTTGATCCCTTTTCTCATAAGCCCTGAGACACCATCTTTTTGCCTCATCATAAAAGTACTCATTGTAATATGCTACTGAAAGTTTTAAAGCTGCTTCATTGAAATTTGAGTCAATGGCAATTGCCTGCAAGTACATTTTATACGCTGTAAAATAATCTGCTTTATTATAAGCATTATTACCTAAAAGAAATAAACTGTACGCTTCAGGAGAGTTGGTCCCTGCAATAAGTTGAAAATCATCAGGAGATACTCCCTTTTTTAAATTAGAGATAATGAGAAAATTCTTTACCTCAAGTGCAAGTGAATCAAGGATCGGGAGTATCTTTTCAGCGATTCCGTCAATCTGAAAAGACTTAAATACTTCATCTGAATTTGAGTCAATTAACTGTGCATTTATACGTATCGTAGCACCCACCTGTTTTATGCTGCCAAAAATAAAAATGCTGGCATCCAGTTTCTGTGAGATTGAACTTGCGATTGAGGGTGTCATTGAAGCATAATTGGTAAGTCCTTTGCTTAGTAGCAGGGTATTTATTGATTCTGTTTGCCTAACTTTTAATTCTTCAGAGTTTGAAAGGGAAGTGACTAAAATATCCTGAATCCCATCCTGCCATACATTCCATGTGGTATCACTGGTCATATTCTGAAACGGCATTACTGCAACAGAAATTCTCTCACCGGATGATCTTAGTTTTTCCAGAGTATTCCTTTTGAATATTCTTGGATAAACAAATATTGCAGCAATTACTAATAAAATTGCTATTACGATACAACCTAATAGCCGCTTACTTTTAGGTAATTTGGCAGGTTTCTCCTTCTCTCTCTGCTTTTCTTCCTTATAAACTCCTTCCAATGGCTCTCTATGCTGAGCACTTTCTTTAACAAGTACAACTGATTCTTTCTGCAATCCCAGAATAATCTCTTTAATAGCAAGAGCTACTTTATTTATCTGGTTGCGATAAAAGGTTTTGTTAAGATTATCACCCGGGCTATCCTCTTTTGACCTTAACGGTCTGTTGATACCGGAAGATTTGTAAACCAATTCCACTCCGCGAAGCACTCCTCCTAAAATCGATTCACATAACTTAATATCAGCAACGTCCAAATCGTGAATCCGAATTGGAAGCACTCTGTTAGCAACATTACCGTTTGGCAGCTTAACTTTCAATCCGAATTGATCCTGAGAGGCCTGTTCAATAAATGCCTTAAACTCATGCTCCCAGGCAAATGACTTTGGATCACAATAAGTTCGTGAGATAATTGGAATAAAGACCAGGCACTTCAGTTTGTCCTTCAGGGAGGCATCTACATCATGTGTCTCTAAAAGTCCATCATGAGGATTAATATCAAAATATACACTGATTTCCTCCTTAAATGTTGACTCGAGTTCCCCCTTCAGATTTTCAACAAAATCAGTAACCCATCCATCATGCTTGTTATCTTTCTGACGATAGCTGATGAAGATGTCGTATTCGTAACCTGGTACTATGCTTGCCATAGTGCGAATATGATTTTACACAATCTCCAATGTTTGCCTATATCTCTAACAAAATTAAACCTTCGCGTTACTAAAAGCAATTTTATTTTACTCTTCCCAAAGTCCCTGGCAATACAGTTGCATATTTAATGCATTGATATATAAGTATATAGAGTATAGTGCAACTACAATAAATACTCTAATTGCCTGTTATTAAGCGATTTAAGCTAGTTCGTACTTTAAGCAATGGTTAGTACT
>JBGOZX010000139.1:0-11214 GCA_041480425.1 Bacteroidia bacterium | reverse complement strand
CCTCAAGCCGGGAAGGGGCTGCATATATATCGCATGCTCCAATCAGGTAAGGCATGAAATTTCGTGAAATGGTGTTGGTTGCATAAGTGACATTTTTTTCAATGCCCAGGGCTGTCGCCATTTCCAGATCGGCCAGGTTTTGATTCCTGGTTCGCGGCTGAGGCCATACTTTGCAGACATATTTCCAATCGGGTGCTTTAGTATCAATGACAGCAAGCGCCTGCATTACCTCCTGTGCACCTTTTGATGTGGCGTCTCCGCCAACAGTCAGAATCATTAATTGATCGGGTGAAACACCCAGTGCTTCGCGCACAGCCAGAATTTTCGGGTCGTCCTTACTGTGAGGGATAAAAGAATCCGTATCGCAGCCTACAGGTAACACTTCAATTTTATCGCCATTGATCCCATCGCGGACATACATCTCCTTTACCCAATTCGATGTTACCAGTATAAGTGGAAGAGCATTCAAAACCTCCTGGTAGTTTGCAATATAACCGTCAGCAACCAACCATGGTACCGGCTGCGCGCCATACCGTTGGGGGTGAAGCACTAAGTGTGGCGTGTGCCCCCAATAACCTACACCAACAACAACATTTGGCTCAAACCAGCGATAGTACCATTCCTTCTCCTGAGCTGATTCGAAATGAACAGCATTTGCATCAACACCCATTTCAAGAAGTCCCCTGTATAGAAGATCTCCCTGGGTTGCAAGCCCTCCAGGTGAAGGAGGGTAATCATATAATACCAATACTTTCATGAGAATAAAAATTGATTTTCAATGGTCTCATGTTAAAACTCCTCCATTATTAAGCCATTTTTTAGCATCATACGAATTTGTAAATTGCCAGAATGCTTCTGCCCGGGGTGTTGTTTCTGCTTCAAAACTGCATTTTTCAAATCCGTACGTTTCTGTAATTATGCTGAATTTTCTCAGCCATATTCGTTTAGTAAGCATGCGGCAAATAGTAGCGGTTTCGACAGGCCTGGGATAATATTCCTTATTGCCGTCCTCATAAGCAAAGGTCCAAAGTTCGTAGGTAGATATTTTACCAGCATGCCAGAGTTTAATAACTGCTTTACTTACTTCCTCATGCCTTACGTGTCTTGTGTATTCTCCGGTTGGATTATGAGAAAGTATCAGGTCGAAATGCTTCGGGGGTAATAAGTCCAATATAGCACACCAAACCTCTTTTCCATCCAACGGCTTCTGTTCAGGCCCATCGTCAAGGTCGCCCATAACCCCTTCCGATTTAAGAGCTATTAATGCATTATAAAACCTGGAGGCACGTTCTTTATCACTTCCCCGGCAAAGACAAACAATAAAACACTTCCATGAGGGATGGCTCAGTATTGTTCCGCCGGCCCATAACGTTTCATCATCAGGGTGAGCAACTATAAGGGCAACTGTTTTTGTGGTTAAAAGGGTCATTGATAAAATGGGCATTCTCTTTGCATCGCATGCTCAACATGTATTTGATATATAGCTTCAAACAGTTTTTTATTTTTTTGAAGACAACAACAAAACGACTCCACCAATCCCCATTACGGCAATGCCAATCAGTGGCGACCATGTGAGGTGGTGCCGTTTGTTTGCAGTGATTTCAACTTTTCCGAGATCAACTACTTTCTCCCGGGTGAAGTAAGTAAAGGCTGTAAAAATAGTTAATCCTAACCCAAGTAAGATAATGAAGATGCCAGCTTTTTTCATTTGATTTTTTTTATTAATAAAATTGTTGAAAAGATAAAAAAAGGTTGTAGTAAAAGAGTTACACAATTATTGATAAAAGTTACATAATTCATACATTTTCGAGTACTACAATTCTTTTTTGGTAATTCCAAATTCATTTGTAATGAAGTAATTAGGAGCTAACGTGGTCGAATTTTTCATTGCCAGTTGAATCAATGCTTCTTCTTTTTTTTATTTTCTTTTCAACATGGACCAACAACTGGCCAAGTGGTGTTCTATCCGGATTCTTATACTTTTCAACTGTCAATCGTGCCATCAGGTAGCTTACCGTTGATTCTGCACCCTGATTGAGGTTCACATGAGTTTCTTCCAGCCCGTCGTAACAACCGCCGGTACATGGGTTATAAATAATTTGATGTAAGCGGTTGTTCCCTAAAAACCAGTTGAATGCCGTTTCCATTTTCAGGCGGTAGTCTTCGTCAATAAATACGTCGTAAAACTTACTTAACGTCATTATGGTATATGCAACATCAATGGGTTGTTCGCCAAAATGCCCTGCTTCCTGTCCCTTTTGCAGCCAGTTTTTGTTTGAAATTACTTCTATCCCGTTTTCATTAAAAGTTTGCGACAATAGAAAATTAAACGACGTTCTGGCAATGTCTTTATAAATTGTTTCTCCTGTTAACATCCAGGCATATAACATGGCCTCAGGTAATATGCTATTGGCATACGTGAGATAACCTTCAAACCAATCCCATTTTTCGACCGATTCATGCTTATACATCTGAACCAACCGTTTTAACAGTGTATTTATCAGGCTAAGATTCCCGGGCGATTTTATGGCACTATGATAGTAATACAAACCTTTTATGGCAAAGGCCATAGCTCGCGTGGAATGCATCGTTTCAACACGAGGTATTGTTTTTTGAATGATTGCATTGGCCTCGGATATAATTTCCTCAGGAAGTAAATCCTTCGCTGAGACTAAATACCCCAGGGCCCAAAGAGCCCTTCCATTAGCATCATCTAAATTGGCAGCTTTGTTCTGATCGGTAAATTTGTTATCCTTATCTACATAATTTATAAAGTCGCCGGAAGGTTGCAGACAAAGTCTTATAAAACTTAGATATTTATGTATGTAATATACACTCTTTTCATCGCCTGTCAATCTAAAATACATACACATGGCTACCAGGGCCCTGGCATTATCATCAAGGGTATAACCGGAACTGGTATCGCGTTGATTGATTTTTGAAAACTGAATGATCCCGGTATTGGTTGTCATTTGTTTCAGGTGGTTCAGATTGATGGCCGGGAGATTATATCGTATTGTAATCTTATCGCCGGCAATTTTTTCGAACAGCATGGCATGAGCAACGGCAGAATTTTCCCAGGCTGTGGAAACTATTTTCTGCAAGGTATTTGAACTGATGTTCCTTCGTAATGGTTCATCATTAAGTAACCGGATAACGCCATCGGCTAATTGTTGGGAGTTGCGAAAATCAAAAATAATTCCTGTATCCGCAGTCAATACTTCCCGTGCATGAGGAATGGGTGTAGAAATGATGGGGCAGCCGCAACTCATAGCATAAACAAAAGTGCCGCTTACAGCCTGGTTAGGATCGTTGTTGGTAAACAGGTAAATATCAGTAAGTTGCAAATGTTCGAGTAGATCGGGTAATGGCAAATAGCTGTTAATAAATTTTACATAGTGGGTTAGCTTATTTAGCATTACCTTGGCTTCAAGACTGTTCCGATATTTTTCTCCTTCCGTTTTCACAACTTCGGGATGGGTTTTGCCAATTATCAGAAATACTACATCAGGGCAAGTTTTTACAATGGCTGGCAATGCCTCTAATGTAGTTTCAATGCTCTTTCCCGAACTTAGCAGGCCGAACGTAGTAAGGACTTTCCGGCCTTTTAATCCATATTTCTTTTTCAAAAATACTTTACCTAAATGGGGCACCAGATGAGTGCCATGCGCAATGACAGTTATTTTCTGTTGCGGCACATCATAGGCATCTGTTAACACCTGTGCAGCGTTATTGGTCATTACCACGATTGACTCACAGGCAGCCGCAATAGTTTGCACTTTTGCTTTTAACAGTTCATATGGCTGGGGTAACACGGTATGAAAAACAATGACAACCGGCTTGGAAAGTTCATATAAAAATTGCAGAAATGTCTGTTCCTGCGCTTTAAAAAAGCCAAACTCATGCTGGATCAGGACGATTTTAATGCGATTGTCGTTATTAATATTTAATGCCAATTTTTCATATCCGGCAGCTAATGATGTGTTAAGAATATATTTTACTTCACCGGGATATGGATAATTTGCATCTCCTGATTCCAGCGCACAAACTTTTATAGATAATGAATTGCTGAATTTATTATTAAGCGCCTTTATCAAATCCTGCGAATATGTTGCTATGCCGCATACCCTCGGCGGATATGAGGTAATAAACAGGATTTCAGGCAGGTCATTGGTATGATCTTGTATAGAATCTTGCTGACTTTTTATTGTAGTAATTCCAGTATATACTGTATTTTCCAGGCCAAACAACTTTCCGTGACGATTTACACTATCATCGGACTGATGGAAAACGGTTTTATTTTTCATCTTTCCCGGTATAAGTTAACAATTCGGCCACCAACGCCGATAAATTCACCGAAGCGCATGCAATTTGGGTGTCTGCAGCACCGTAATAAATAAATAAAGTATTTCCAAACAGGGCAGTACCGGTAGGAAAAACTACATCATTTACCACGCCATACAATTCCCATTCATATTCCGGTGAAAACAATACATAGGGAAGCCGCGCCAGCTCTTTCGAAGGATCATTCAGATCCAGTAAGGCAGCACAGGCAGAATATATAAGCCCTCTATAAGTTTCTTCCACTCCATGGTAAATCAACAGCCATCCATGTTCTGTTTCAATTGGCGGGCAGCCGCTGCCAATGTAGCTTAACTCGTGCTTATAAACAGGGTCGAGCACGATATGATCCTTCAGGTTAACAAAATAATTATTCCAAAATTCTTTGGTGAGTTCCCTTAAACTATTTATAGCAACAATTTGAATGCCAGGTCTGATCCGGTGAAGAAACACCAGTTTACCATTAATTTTTCGGGGAAAGAAAATTACATTTTTGTCCCACAACATCATTTTTTTTTCAGGATCTGCTTCCTGGTAGTAAAACTTATGATTAAGGTAATAATTTTCATTTACTTTACCGTCAGATTCAGCAAGGAATACGAATTCTGAATACGTTATGGGAGGAACAATGATCCCCTGCTTTTTAAAATGCATTAAATCTTTTGAAGTAGCTAAAGCCCCACGGGCATTTATCCCATCGTACCCGGTATATGTCATATAAAACAGGCCATCAATCTTTACCATACGCGCATCTTCAACACCATGCGATTCATATTCGAATTCAGGAACCATGAAAGGTTTATCCCACCGCTCGGCAACTGTCAACGGACCATCCAGTCTGCAATAGCCAATAGTCGAATGATTTCCTTTTCGCACAGCCCTGTAAAAAAGATGAACGCTGTCACCTTGACGTATTACCGCGGGATTTAGTACTCCTTCGTTTTCAAATTCTAAATGGGTTTTGTATAATATTATGCCTTCTTTTCTAACAACTATCATGCAGATTTATTTATTTTTTTTTTAAAAATCGGTTTAATTTTTATTATTGGTGGCATGGTGTCGCCTAATAAAAAGCCCCAGGGTTTTAAAGGTTCAATATGATCGAAAATTAGTTTTACAATAGCAAGCAGTGGTATAGAAAGAAACATACCTGGTATTCCCCATAAAGCATTCCCGGCAATTACCGCTACTATAGCTAAAAGCGCATTGATTTTTACTTTTGAGGCAACAATTTTGGGAACGATATAATGATTGTCTACGAATTGGATAACTGTATAGATCACTAAAACGTAAACCACAGAAGCTGGTGATTTGGTAACAAATGCAACTATCATGTATATTCCCACTGCAATAATTCCTCCGATGTATGGAATGGAGTTGAGTATTGCACCAATAATGCCGAGCAGTACAGCGTATTCAATTCCAAGTATCAAAAGAGAAACGGAATTTAGTGTTGCAATTATGGCAGCTTCGATAATCAGTCCTATAAGATAGCGTTGAATGACACTCTTGGTCTGGGTTACTATTTCGCTCACCTGACTTTTGTTGCTTGTGCCAAAGAGCCTGCGAATAAACTCAATTAAGATGGGGTGGTAAAATAATAGCATAAAGACATAAACGGGAACTAAAAACAATACCACAACAAGGTTGCCGACAGAGATAAGTGTATGCCCGATTGAAGCGGTGCTGGTTTTGATGAGTTCGCCAACGGTATTTTTAAACCATTCATGGATTTTAGTAGCGTTAATGTCGAAATAGCTAGAAGCATCGGTGATAGTCTCGTTGAATATTCCGGTAAATTTATCGACCAGTACCGGCCATGATTCGCTAAACCGGTTTGCCTGTGAAAATAAAAGAGCTACGAACGCGAAAATGACTAAAAGGGTAAGGAACAAAGTAATTACAATAGCTACTACCCTGTTTATTTTCATCCCTACAAAGAAATTTACCACCGGATGGAGCACAATGGCAATAATGATTGCGAAGACAAGAGGAATTATAATGCCCTTAGCTATATACAACACCGTAAACAAGGCAAATAAGCCGATGAAAGAAAAAATTGCCTTTGCGTAAAATGGTAATTTTAATTCATTATCTGTCACGGCTTTATAGAATTCATTCCTTTTTTGCGGAGAAGATGTTGAAAGATAACCTGACCTAATGATCTAATAGTGTCATGGTGTTGATTAACAGCGTTTATAACACCAAACTGCAAAATAGAGCCTATAAGCTTTCTAAATTTACTGCCTGATGCACCTATAAATATTTTTTTTGAGAGAAAACCGGTAGCTAAACCTATGGCAGTACTTAAAATGTTATCGATCAAATATGGCGATGAAGCAATATCATTCAATGTACCCTTGAGAAGGTTAACAGGCTTGAAACTTTCGTAGGTAATGTATAATTGTTCTTTCAAAAGCTGCTCCTTATTAGCTTGCTCAACTTCTAATAATTGAATTGCATTTTTAAGACCTGCAGTGGAAGTTATGTTTTGCATGTGAATTTATTTTAGCACATGTTTAATGATATAATCGCTGACAAGCTTTTTAAACCTTTTATGTATAAAGAAATGGAAAACAATCCCTATAATACCGTAAAAAGCAGCTACCACAAAGAATCCGAAACAGGTTCTGCCAAGGATTTCGCCGAGCCAAAAAGATAATCCCAGATTGAGAAAAAGCATGAATACCGCAATTAAGACAAAGACAACAGAATGAGGTATGAATGAGGAAACAGCATCCGATGTTTTGTCCAGAGCTTTAAGTTTTACTAACTCATAACTTGCTTTGCCGTACTCAGCAGCTCTTTCCAGCAGTGATTCAATCAACTTCGCATTGTCTTCCATGGCTTCAGTATTGATAACATTGTATAAACACCAGGGCATCTAGATTTCTGCCGGTTGTAAGGTGCCATTTGCAATGGTCAAAAGGAGCACAGTTTCTTCCCTGGTTTTCAGGCTGTACTTTATGTTGTCCTGAAGTGTCAGCAATTGACCTTTATCAAGGGTTACAGATTCTTTTCGGGTATGAAACTTTAATTTTCCCTCAATTATCTGAAAGGTAATTGAATCATTTGACTGAAAAGAATTAATTTCTGTTCCTTCATGCAATGCGGTAAGCACAATCTGCTTATCGGGACTATTCAAAAGAATCATTGCATTGAGTTCCCCTTTTGCCCAGGTATGACTATGTTTCATCTTTTCAATTAAGACTGGCAAATCGTAACTGCGTAATGAAGAATCCATATTTATAGTTTATCACATTTGTAATGATCAAATTGGCTTGAAAGCATTTCAACCCGCAGCAGTTTTCACATCTTTTTTAGTTTCTTCTGATTTGGTCTTACGCTGTTCAGTATAGTCGGAAACTTCTTCTTTTACCTCTTCAAATTTTTCAGAGATGTCGTCAAGAAATTCATTGAATTTTTCTTTTACTGCATCCATATAGTCCTCTCCCTTTTTAGATATTTTTTTTCGGGTAACCGAACCTTTTTCTGGGGCAAATAAAACACCTAACAATGCACCGGCTGCTACCCCGGCCAATACGCCTAATAATAATTTTCCTGAGCTCATAATTTTACATTTAAATGATGAGTCCACTGTGAAAAGTGGACTCAATGATTACTACTAAATAGATAGTTTTAAAAAACTCTTCTGCCTTGAATAACCCTAAGTATTACTGCAATAATTGCAATAACAAGAAGAATATGTATGATCCCTCCGGCACTGTAACCAATATATCCGATTGCCCATGCGATAATCAGGATTACTGCTATGACATAAAGTAGATTTCCCATGATTTTTGTTTTTAATTGTTTACAACAAAATAATCAGCAGAACTACAATAAGAATTATTGCTGCCCCTGAAAGATACACGCCACTACCTATGTCTCTAAGCTTGTGGTTGATTGACTTTACTTCTTTCCGCAAATTTTTCTTTTCTGCCGACTTCATTTTTGACTTATCCATCGCGTTAATCTCGTTTAACCTTAGTTCTAAGGCTTTAGCTTCTGCTGATTCTGCAGGTTTTGGAGCAACTAACGAGGAAGGTTCAGCAGTCGTTGCAGCATTTGATTGAAGCGGAAGAAATGTTAATGACAAGCATGTCACCATTAAACAAAGAACGATCTTTTTCATGTTGTTTGATTTTAATAATTAGTATTAAATTTAATTCCTACCTTGAATAAGCCTAAGTATTACTGCGATAACTGCAATAACAAGAAGAATGTGGATGATGCCTCCGGCACTGTACCCTATAAATCCTATTGCCCATGCGATGATCAGTATCACTGCTATAATATAAAGTAGATTTCCCATGGCTATAAGTTTATTTGATTAATGTTACTATGTCAGATATAATATTTTTCTTTGGCATCAATTTTAAGTTTGTGAGTAAATTATCACTTTAACAAAGGTATGTCTCTCTATTCCGGGAACCGTTACATAATTTCCTGAAAAAGTTACATAATTCACACCTTTTAAAGGAACGGCGGACGAATGAAGGAAGAGTATTCTGGTTTCATTTTATTGATAAGTCATCGTTGCCGGTTTCTCGATTTCAAAATCTCTGAAACCGAAATCGGTTGTTTTAAATGAGTTCATTTTAAAAACATCTTGTCCGCGGCCGGGAATTAATGGATAAAATGAAATGGATATTTGAAATGTATTAAAAACCAGGTTTTCATTTTTAATTAAAACTCCCAACCCTATTTGTGAATACACTTTACTTTTTTTAAATCCTGTTACAGCATCGCTAAGCATACCAAGAGAATAAGTAAGATAGGGCCCAAAACGGAACCCTAGAAAATTCCACGGGGCGTATGATTGTGTTTGCAACGTAAATAACAGGCGGTTGGTACCTGACAAAGCAGTACTGTTAAATCCATCCAGGCCATAACCATCATTGAGAGTTAAACTATCAGTAGAGTACCGTTTCATGCCAATAGTCAACTGTGGTTTTACAAATTGCCTGAATTTCCATTTACCAATTTCAAATAATCCTGTAAAATAATTTACACCTGCCGTAAAAACACCCTGTTCAGTATGTGATTCATGAAAGAAAGTTCCGTATTCGAAGTTGGAACTCAGGTATCCCCATTCATTGTAGTTACCAAAGTAAACCCGCATTCCTAAATATAGCCGTCCGGAATTATTTTTTACCTGATAACCTCCTGTCAACGCATAAACTCTACCAACCGGCACATCTTCGATAACACCGTATTTAAAGATATATTTATCCTGAACATATTTCCGGGTAGAAAGTCCAATTTCGGTTAAATAAAAATCTTCATTTGAATAAATATGTAACGGGTCAATAAGTTCAGATGGTTTTTCAAAATACCGGATATGCAGATAACGTACCGCCAGAATTAAATTGGTCACAAGTTCATCTTCAGTGTCGCCTTTAAAAAGCTGTTGTGCTTTGCCTGCCCAATAATCCTGTGTGCTAAATTTCAAATTCAAAGGAACATAAACCGAATTTATATCCTTCAGGGAATCTTTTTTAATTTGAGAAGCAAAAGATACACCTGCTGCCCACTTTGCTAACGGAGAAAAAAACGGACGGTCAAATGCAAAGCTCTTGCTGAAATTTTTGTATCCGTCAATTCCAAAATGCAACTTTGTGCTGATGTAGGTGTTACGGATGTTTGGGATGAAATAATTTGTATTAAAAGAATTAATTCCATTGGTAAAATTTCTTGTAAAAGCATTTTGAAACTCATGACCAGATCCTAAAAAATTTTTATCGGTTATATCGACCCTGATTCCTGAAGTTGAAATGCTTCCTTCAGGAATGATGCTCCATTTATCCAATTCACGAATAAAAATATCTACTGAATCGGATTTTTTCCGGCCCGTCACAACGTAAAAAGAAACCTCATGCACATATTTTTGGTTGCGAATTAAACGCTCCGATTCTTTTACAAGTAAAGAATTGAACGGTTGATTTTTATGGATAAGCAACAGGTTTCGGATCGTAATACTATGTGTTTTTATATGCATCCCATTCCCCGCTTTATTTAAAAAATTCTGGTTTGCAACGGTCGTATCAGTGGCTGAGTAACCAAAAGGATCCAGGGTGACAATGTTTATATTACGGATAATTTTCCCTTCAAAGGTGCGGTATGGTTTTTGTATCAGTTTTTTATATACTTTCTTTTTAACAACTTTACTTTTTGAATCAGGAGCAACCGGTTTAAAAATTAACCGGTACATAAATCTGGTAAACTTGCTTCGTTTCGAATAGGATTCAATATTCTTGTACAGATGAGTTGAATCTGTTTTGACAGTATCTTGTTGAGCAAATGCAAAATCACTCATTGAGATTAAGACAAAAGAAATTATGAAAATTTTTCTGAACCACATTTGCACCTGTAGTTTCTTAGTATTGAGATGTTCCCATATTAAAACCGGTAATGGTTTTTATCCGGTTTGACAAGATTGATGCAAAAATAAATTAAAAAGTCGCCGTTCAGCGAATTCCGATAAACGATGACTTTTCAAATTAAAATTTATAATTAAATCGATGCGATAATCTTGTGCAATTCTTCTTTTGTTTTGCCAAGCTTGATCTGAAGCTTTCCGAGCATCTCCTCTTTTTTGCCTTCTACAAACATTAAATCATTGTCTGTAAGTATCGCAAATTTTTGTTTGAGCCTGCCTTTTTGCTCATTCCAGTTTCCTTTTACTTCTGTTGTGTCCATTTTTTGAATTTTAAATTGTGAATGCATTTTCACGATACAAAGGTGAGTCCTTTAATTCCGGAAAGTGTTACACAACATTAGAAATAAGTTACATCATTCACACATTTTACTACTACATCTTCTCCATATACCAACTCAATGCCTTTTCTATTTTCTGATAATGAAAAATGG
>JBGOZX010000138.1:0-11221 GCA_041480425.1 Bacteroidia bacterium | reverse complement strand
TCATGAGAAATACGAATCTTATACCCGGAACAGGATTGAAATCAATTCTCCTGTCAGCTGTTTTTTCCTTGCTGTCAACATCAGGTTTTACCCAATCAATATCAACAGGAAGCAATTACTTGAGCCAAACCCCTCCGGGGAATACACCAAAAGCATTTCCTTTGTATGTAAACCAGGGATTCTTCGCTGCAGAACGGATTGCGATCTCCAATGACGGAAGGGATATTTATTATTCAGAGATTAAAGGTTATTATCCCATCAGGGGCGAAAACATCAAAAGATACACCTTTGCAGACGGCAAATGGACCGGCCCCTTCGATCTGTTTGAGGGTTATGCTCCGGCATTATCAGTTACGGGAGATACAATGTATTTTGAAAGAAAAGATGTTGAAAAAAAATCCGAGACATTTATTTCTGTCAAAAGCGGATCAGGCTGGGGCAATTCAAAAAGGATTTTAACCAGACTTGATAAAGCTCATTATTACCAGGTTACACTGAATGGGAATCATTATATCTCGTCAATAGCCGGAAACGGAGCCGGACTAAATGATTGGTGCAGGGTCATAATTACAGGAGCTGATACCACAGTATTAAGTTTAGTAAGACCATTAAATACAGACGGGGAAAATCTCGATTTCTTTGTTTCACGGGACGAATCATATATGATAGTAACTAACCGTCCGGGATTAGGTATAAGTTACAGAAAAGACGATGGCAGCTGGACAAATCCAAGAAATTTTGGTCCGGAAATAAACTTTGGACTCGGAAGCTGGGGTCCCTGGGTTACTCCTGATAAAAAGTACCTGTTTTATTCTACAGGTACAAAAGCGGATTATTCAGATGTTTATGTATACTGGGTTCGTATAGATGGTGTGATTGATAGTCTAAAGTATTTAAGTACAACTAATTCCATAAAATGATAAACTTCCTGATCAGGTTAAGACAATACTATGAAAGAGAATAAATACTCAATATTATCAGGAGTTGCACTGTATTCAATAATACTTATGTTAATCTCATGCAGCGGAATGAAAAATCCGGATCGTCCCATACCGAAAGACAACGAGAAAGGTACTTTTATTGCTGTACGGGATGGAATAAAAATCTTTGTATATGAGTATATTCCTACAAGCGAATTTACTAACACAATTTATATTGTTTCGGGGATTACAGGAATAAATCATAATAGTGAAAAAGATATAATTGAGAGATTAAGCAATAACGAAAATCGTGTAGTTGTAATTCATCCCCGCGGCACAGGATATTCAAAGGGTAAAAGAGGTGACGGTCCAGATTTATCGGATTTTATTGCTGATTATGTTGAGATTATTAAAGGTGATAAATTATTCCATGATAATAATCAAAAAGTAATTTTATTCGGCCATGGCATGTCATGTGCAATTGCACTAAAAGTCGCCGGTGAATTGCAGAAAACGGATGGACTTATACTGGTGAACCCTCCATATAAGTTAAAATCAGCCAAAGGAATGACCCCAGGTGTGGTAGATTATATCAGATATATAGGCTACTATATTCTTGCACCACATGTGCCAATTGTAAATATGGTGGGAGATCCATCAACAATAGAAAATGAGGCTGACAGAAGAGAATCGGAGGTAAGAAATAATGATCCGTTACTGGTAAAATACTTCAGCATGCGTTATATGTCTGAATCGAAAAAGATAATGAATACGATGGTTAAAAACGCACAGAAAGCAGATTATCCGTTACTGCTTTTATACGGTGAGAATGATATGATTGTGGATAAAGCCGGGTGTGATGAAATTTTTGCCGCATGGAAAAACCAAAATAAGAACTATGAAATCATAAATGGGGGTTCACATGGAAAATCAACAGTGGCTAAAGGTGCAGAAATCATTATTAAATGGATGGAGAGTATATAAGACCTGTAGTTCAATAAACAAAATATACAATCAGAATATAAGAAAATGAAAATAACGGTACTTGCCGAGAATTCAGTTTGTAAAACAAATTCATTAAATGTTAAATCAGAACATGGATTAAGCCTGTTTATCGAATTTGATGAAAGAAAAATATTATTTGATACCGGGCAATCAGATTTATTTATTCATAATGCTGAGAAAATGGGGATTGATCTGTCACTGGTCGATTACCTCGTTATTTCCCATGGACATTTTGAAAATGGAGGTGGCTTAAAACACTTTCTGAAAATTAATAAAAAGGCAAAAATATTTTTGCACATTAATGCAGCAAATAAATTCTATACCAAGATCTTTGGGTTTATCCCTTATTATGTGGGTCTCGATCAAAAGCTTATTGCTCAGAGCAGTAGAATTTATTTCATTGAGGAAGACACACAAATTGAAGATAAAATAATACTTCTTGAAGGATTCCCGGAAGTCTTTCCTCAGCCCGAAGCAAACAAAGCATTATTTGAAAAGTCTAAAAACCGATTTATTGCTGATAAATTCAACCATGAATTAGCGATGCTTCTGATTGAAAATGACGAAATAGTATTATTTTCCGGATGTTCACATTCAGGGATTATCAATATAATTGAAGAGGTAAAGCTCTTTTCTAAAAGTATGAGAATTAAGGCCACATTTGGTGGTTTTCATATTAATAATCCTATAAGCAAAAAGAATGAAAGTCCGGAATATATTGATAAGCTAACTAAAGCGTTAGGTGAAACAGATCCTGTATTCTATACCGGCCATTGTACGGGAGAAAACAACTTACGGTACGTAAAGGGCTGGATGTGCAGGATGAATCAAACGATGAATACAGGGGATGTTATTGAAGTATAAACCTGTATGCTTTTTTCAGGACTAGTCAAACAAGCATTTAACTTCGGCTTTTGATGGTCAAATTGATCCGGCCACCTATAGCCAGGGTCACTGGCTTTTCCACTTAGTACATGTTGCACAATTGATCATGTGTCATGTGATCGAATCGTGGAATTATCACCCTAAGATTATTAATGCAAATGGCTTGGTAATGTTTTTTAGACTATACATTCTCCCCATTTGCATCTCAAATGCAAATGGCAGGATAAAGTTTCTTTCAGATTACGCACTCTTCCCATTTGCATTTGATCCTGTTTGAGTACTTGGCATGGTATGGCTTTAGGTGGCACATTAGCACTGGCTATCACTGTAATTTAGAACTAACAATTGATCAAGGTATTTGGCATTAGATAAATCAGAAGAACTTAAAGTCACGGTTAATATAGTATTGTGAGTTGTCATTGAAGCAATATCCCGACTAAAAAGTTAATATATGTCAATAATCACGCGTCGTAGAGCCACCGAATCGGCTTAGATTAAAGCTTATTAAGTAGCTGTCAGTCGCATCCGCAATGAGTAATTGCGGTATCGAAAATAACGAAAAATAAACCTAGATGGTAGCTTGTAAGGTTTTTCTAGGACGAGACATAATGATAATTTTAATCTTATGGACCAAATGCGGTACGGGTGTTAGGTTTTTATGGGTTTATAGTTTTTTATAAAATTTTATAATTTTTTTCTGGGAATAGATTTTGGGCAAACCATTTTTATTTTTAGAAAAAAATTTCACTTTAATCTTTAGCTAGATTTATGTCCCTCTTGGATTAGTAGTATAAAAACAGCCAAACATAGTATCCCTGAAGGACCTCTTTACGCTCGACCCTGCCCAGCCAAGCAGGATGATGCCAGGAGGACCGGACCCCATCGGATACCCCCGGGGACTTGTTTTCTTGAACAATGGTACTAATGTTTAGTAAGATCAAATATGGAACGCAAAGACAATAATAATTGTACTATCTTGCTCGTTACCAATCTACAATGTACCTTTGTACACAATTATTTTACTTATGGAGAATACAAAAGATGATAAATTCAAGATAACCGAAATGTTTATGGCAATGGCTGATAAAAACAGATGCTTTACTGGCATTATCAAAAGGTGGAAAGATATTGATGGGAGCACAGTCGTTTTTAGCAGAATTGTTATGCCTGACGGCCTCCTATGTGCACAAGCACCAGAACAAAAGCAGCTCGGCAAAAACCTCGATGAAATTGCAATTATGATATTGGATATGGGACTGCATTCACATAGTGGAGTGACAACTAAAATATTCGAAGCGGACTTCTTCTTGAATTAGTAGCATTCCCTTCAATGTTCAATGTGAACTAATTAAATCAATAAATGCTCCTAATAGGACTTCAAAAGCATTTCAGATTAAGCAACGCACAACAGAACATTGATTATATGATTCCTAATTCACCATAGAACAGTAATTCCGAGCAAAACAAAATCAGTAAAAATTGCTGATGTCCTTCGATTACAAATAGAATGTACGAATTATAATTATGAAGGTGTTTATTTATGATCTAAATATTGAGTTATCAATATGTTTCTTATTTAGATGATAATTGGTCCGGAATTATTTTAAACAACCTGTTTAAGAACTTAAAAAACATAAAGAAGGAGAATCAAGAAAAAACATGGCTTTCAATGAAGAGCAGATGGATGGTATAAAAATCAGATTTTTATACCCGGGTCTATCAGTAAAAACGGTAAAGACGGTTATGTAACAATTGGGAAAGCCGGACAAATTTGCTCTGGTTTTAGATGTTAAGTATGACCGGATTTTCCAATTTACACGTGAGTATTAAAGTACGGTAGATGGAAAGGTATTTTAAAAAGATATAATTCAATTCAATTTTTATGCTTAACTTGAGTATGAACTTTGAAAGGTGAAAGTCAGACCAGGAGCTTTGTATAAATATGTATTTCAGCGCATTAATTGCAATATGCTTTTGTGACTGACGGGGCTTTGGCATAGTTATTTCAGAGGTTTTATTGACTAATACAATAAATTAAGAAGATGTAGATTGTTGAGTTGGTGATTTACCTGGTTAGTGTTTTTAATGACAGAAACAGAGATCGTATCCTTGTAATCTGAACCTGTATGAGGACAATAATAGTAAAAAGAGAATTATATCGCGGAGAGAGGTGGCTTACACTAAGCTTTAAATATGATCCTGATCTCATAGCAGCGATAAAGAAAATAGATGGTGCAAGGTGGAGCATCAGTATGAAATGCTGGCATATACCTGATAAGCCTGATATTGTTCAGGACCTTTTCATATTGTTAAATGGAAAAGCGTTCCTCGACTATTCTTCGCTCAATCACGGGAAGAAGTCAGAACCTGTGCATAAGGCTGCAAACCTCAGCCCCCTCTCTGAATTGAGAGCAGAAGACAGGACAAAAATTGAAGATTTCAGAAAATGGATGGTTCACCGGAGGTACAGCGATTCAACGATAAATATATATATCGCTATGTTAGGTCATTTCCTGAGGTTCATTAAACCAAAGGAGAACAGTGAAATCAATAATGATGACATGGTTCGTTTTGTAAATGAATACGTTATTTCCCGGGGATTGAGTTATACCTTTCAGAACCAGGTAATAAGTGCCACAAAGTTGTTTTTCAGGCATGTTTATAAGGTGGATTTTGAGGTGGAAAACTTTGAAAGGCCACGACGGGAGCATCGGTTGCCAAACGTGTTGAGTAAGGAAGAGATAAAAGCAATACTACAGGCACCATCGAACCTGAAACACAAAGCCATGCTTTCTCTCATCTATGCCTGTGGGTTGAGGAGGAGTGAATTACTGAACCTGAGACCTGCGGATATTGACTCCTGACGGGGACTTCTGATCGTTCGCAATGCGAAAGGAAAGTCGGACAGGATCACACCACTTTCGGATAAGATAATAAAGCTGTTGAGGGAATACTATATTGCATACCGGCCGGTTAACTGGCTTTTCGAGGGGCAGGTGAAGGGTGCAGGATACAGTGAAAAAAGCCTTGAAAGCGTGTTAAAACAGTCATTAGAGAAAGCTGTTATTAAAAAACCTGTGACACTTCATTGGTTACGACATTCTTTTGCTACCCACTTGCTGGAATCGGGTACGGATTTAAGGTATATTCAAGAATTGCTTGGTCATAAAAGCAGTAAGACTACAGAAATATATACACATGTCAGTATAAGCAGTATACAAAAAATAAAATCACCTTATGACGATCTTCTTTAAAGTATTGAATTACTTTTAGAAATAATACCTGATACGTTTCAGGGGTATCCACCTAAAATGGACGTATATCCCTGAAAAATTCAGGGGTATAAACGTTGTGCGTAATTTAAATTAACTTAACTTAACAGATATTTGATATGGATACAAATTTTCTTAAAGAAGTACTTGTCCCAATTTCTACTATTGTGACTTTACTTTCAGTAGCTGGAGGAACTTTGCTAGCTGTATTTGCATATAGATTAAATTTAAAAGCAGAAACAAGATTAAAAGAAAGTACAAAAGCTGAGGTTGATGTGAAATTGCTCGGATTGATGATAAACCTCATTCAAAAAGCTAATGGGCGAAGTGGTTATGAATTATCAAATGAAGCCGTAAAAAAGATTTTGGAATCGGATAAAATTTCTAAGCTGGATTGGTTTGAGAACGGGACAAATGATACAGTTAATCAAATACTTGAAGATGTTGCAATAATGACTTTCCCAGTTGGATCTGGAGAACAAGATTTCGCAATTAAAGCAATAGGGGAACTAGGAATACAACATAAATTTTTAAGAAATATTTCTCTAACTTCTTTGGAAGAATTGAGTAAGATTTCGAGAACAAAAAAACTCTGCGATGATTTGATATTACAAATTAAATCAATATAAACTACGCACAACACCTCGGTAAATGCTATTGCCTATCGGCCATATAAGGTTTTATAAACAAACGATGGTTCCCGGTTGGCCGGCCTGCCCAAATGGTGTCATGCTTTTTGCCTTTAAGACACATTTTTAATAATATGAAAGTCTTCTATCATTTAGCCAGCTTCCAAAAAGCACGCCACCTCCTTCAGGCAACAGCACTTACCGGCAACCGTTATGGTTAATGGCTCACTACCTGCACGTTAGACAATTACTTTACACTAACCATAACAGAAAAAACAATGCCGCTAAATTGAGAAGACTCCGATTCGTTTAGCGGGATTTACTACCTTGACCAATTCCCTATGACTAGACAACTTTTACCCATCTATCGGGACTCGGAAAAAAATGGCATTGAAACGGTACAATTTTTGTTTACTATTTGTATTCCTAACATCTAATCTAGTGAATTGTGAAAAGAGTTAAACTGATAGTTTTTCTAATTTTGGTTGCATTTGCTTCGTGCGACAAAGACACTGATTCTTATAGATCTGTTGGGATTATTACCGGTATGGACGGAACAATGTGTGGATGCTGTGGTGGGTGGATAATCTATATTGATGACGTAAGATATCTAATCGATTCAATGCCAAAAAAATCAAATCTTGATTTACAGAAAGAGACATTCCCACTTACTGTTCAACTTGACTGGCAACTAATCAACTCTAGTTGTCCGCTTCTTAGAATTGATGTTCTGCGTATTAGGAAGGACTAAAAGCATTTTATTCCGTGACCCAAGATTAAAAAAAAACTTATCAAATCTTGTGGCACCCGGACTGATCCTGCTGCCGGGACAAAGTCAATAGGGCTGCCGGCCGACGCGCATGCTGCCATGGTTTTTGCATCGCCATCTGGACAGTTTTATCGTGACGGGACAACTTCGTACCTTCTACCGGGATTCAGCCATCTGGACAACTTTATCTGGACGAGAAAACTTGCGTTCGTCAACCGGGACTTTGCAAAAACGCATGCCAGCCCTGACCCAGACGGCAACTTCCCATACCACCGGGCCGTTATAATGCATTATCACTCCTCCCGAAGCTTTGGATTATCTTCTGAATTGATTGATTACCAAAAAGAAATCTATCTCACATTATGAAAAAAGTAATTCTGATAGTCGTTTTTGTCATCGTATCAAGGTCAACAAAATGCGATGTTATCTATTTCCCTTACCCTTTTACCGGACTCAGCTATTCGGCGGAGCTCATATACAGTTTTGAAAATATTAAAAAAGCGAAAAATACGACCAATTACTGGGGAGGATGCGGACTTGTAGGATCATTAGTTTATACCTCAGATAAACCTGTTTTCGGTTTTGAAGCAGCTATTGAGAAGAGACATTATTTTAAGCCTGACAAATTCAAAAATTTCTTTCTCTGCGCATATATAGGTAGCGCCTATATGACTGATTTTGGATTATTTTCAAGCATCGGTTTGGTGCCTGGATTCAAAATAAACTATAAAGCAAAAATAACTGATAATCTTGTACTTGAGCCTTACATCAGTCTTTCTCTTCCAATAACCCGTGAGTTTACAAAATATTCACATACTCTGGCATTCCCTGCCCTGACTTTTGGAGCAAGATTTGGGTTCAATAAATTAAATGATAAAAGACCTAAAATTTAACAGAACGTATTATAACTCGGACAATAAAGTAAATAAGCCAAGCCTTCGCCGAGGCTTCCGGCTTGCACAGTTGTCACGGTTTTTGCAGGACTCGGAGCCATCTACCAGGTCAACTACTCGGGGACTAACCCGGACCGCGCCATTGTTCCAAACCGGCTTTCTGCACCGAGACAGTTAGCCAATTCTCAACAAACCTTGTACCGCGACACTCGTATAACTAATAAGCCCTGTACCCGAATGGCAAAAAGCACGCCATGCTTCGCTTATTGCGGCCTCAGAAACATTATCTCCCGATTCGGGGACACTACTCTCCGGCTTACATGCGCTCAGCAACACAAACTCCCTTTATTGCCGGGCCGTCAGACTGTCTAATAACTAAAATTATGTCTCCGAGAATCGAATATTTGATGACTTGTTCGGAAGGTACCCAGGTATAAGAACCATTCGGTTGAGTTATTAGACAGACTCCCGTTATAAGCAAGCCAAATTTGTAACCAGGAACTTTTTATTGACTTGTCTAACACAATTTAATAAATTTGTTTTGTTGTTTATTGAATTTTAAAACTTTGTGATAAAATCTCAAGCCTATGGCAAGTATAATCGAAGGCTATAATTATGATATTTTCATAAGCTACCGCCAGAAAGACAACAAGTACGACGGCTGGGTAACTGAATTTGTTGATAATCTTAAAAAGGAGCTTGAGGCAACATTCAAAGAAGACATAAGCGTTTATTTTGATATTAATCCTCATGACGGACTTCTGGAGACTCATGATGTAGATGCCTCTCTTAAAGAAAAGCTAAAATGTCTGGTCTTCATTCCTGTCATTTCACGTACATACTGTGATCCCAAATCATTTGCGTGGGAACATGAGTTTAAAGCATTTGTTGAACTTGCATCACATGATCAGTTTGGACTGAAGGTGAAACTGCCTAATGGTAATGTGGCAAGCAGGGTACTACCAATTCGTATATACGATTTAGATAGTGCTGATATTAAATTATGTGAATCCGTATTAGGAGGCGCATTAAGGGGAGTTGAGTTTATATACACAGAACCGGGAGTAAACAGACCCCTCAAATCAGATGATGATGAAAAGATTAACCTGAATAAGACAAAGTACCGAAATCAGATAAATAAGGTTGCAAATGCGATAAAAGAGATAATTTCGGGATTGAAGAAAGAACCAGGAGAATATGTTGCTGCTCAAAAAGAAGTTCTCTCAACTAAAGATGAACCAATTATACAGGAAAAATCAATTATAGTCCTTCCATTTAAAAACATCAGCCCTGATCCTGACCAGGAGTATTTCAGTGATGGTTTAACCGAGGAGATCATTACCGATCTTTCATATATAAAGGATCTGTTGGTGATTTCAAGAAGTTCTGCAATGACATTCAAAGGAACAAAAAACACTGTCAAAGAAATAGCTGAAAAGGTAAATGTTCAGTATGTACTTGAGGGAAGTGTCAGGAAAGCAGGGAACAATATTCGCATAACTGCACAGTTGATAGACGGGATGACCGATTCACACCTTTGGGCTAAGAAATACAGTGGTACACTTGATGATGTTTTTAACATCCAAGAAAAAGTCTCCCGTTCAATTGTGGATGCACTTACAATGGAACTTAGTCCTACAGAATATGAAAATTTAGTTAAACGTCCAATCAAAAACATGCAGGCATACGAGTGTTATATAAAAGCCAGGCAGGACATATATACTTTTACCAAAGATGGATTGGATCGAGCAGTTAACTATCTGCAGCATGGTCTTGAAATTATTGGCAAAAACGCATTCCTCTATGCTGGATTGGGATTTACCTATTCCCAATATGTCAATATTGGCATTGGTCATGAAGAATATGTGGATAAAGCAGAAAATTATGCCAAGATGGCCTTGGAGTTGGAGTCTGATTCCTCTGATGCCCATTTTGTTCTCGGTTTTCTTAATTTGATATTCCATGGGAATCCAAAAAAATCGATTCAGCACTTCAAAAAAGCTCTCGAAATTTTCCCTGATGATACTAATGTGCTTTTTTGGTTGACAGCTGGTTATGGAACCAATTGGGGAAAGCCTAAGGAAGCTAGAGAGTCATATAATAGATTATTAAAGTTGGATCCATTTAATCATTGGGCCTATTCTAGCTATATATTAGATGTGATGGCGGAGTGTCATCTCGATCTTTCTGTCGATTATCTAACAAAATGGGTGCGCATAATGCCCAAATATCCTGTTGCTCTTTTCTTTAGCGCTCAATTTCTAGCCTATTGTAATCATTTCAAAGAGGCATCAGCACTGGTAAACAAGAATGCGCGACCAGATATGAAGGATGTATTTACGAAACTTTGCCTTTTTGTAAAGTATGCTATCGATAGCGACGAAAAAAGGATACATGAGCTCTTAACAGTTGATTTTGTAAAAACGACTAGAAGAGATTGCCAGAGTTCTTACTTTGTTTCTAGCCTTTTTGCTTTAACAGGAATGAAAGATGAAGCATTTGATTGGTTGGAAAATGCTGTGGATAGGGGCTTTATAAATTACCCCTTCATCAATGAATATGACCCTCTCCTAGTTAGCATCCGCAGTGAACCTCGATTCAAGAAGCTAATGGAGCGTGTTAAATACGAATGGGAGAACTTTGAGGTATGAAACAAATATTCATTTTCTGAAACTTATTTTATTAAAAAGGGCCTGCTTATAACACGGACAATGCTATGAAAAGCAGTGTCCCGGGTTAATTCAAATTTAAATAAAAATCTATTATAAACTTCTTAAAAAATCCTATAAAATCACGCTGCTATATGTGGTCAGAATTTATTATCTGCCGCAATCACTTGTCATCTTTT
>JBGOZX010000137.1:0-11305 GCA_041480425.1 Bacteroidia bacterium | reverse complement strand
ACCTAAGATGCGTCTTTTTCAGGGTTTTGAATCCCATTCTGAGCTAAAATCTGAATTTCTAATTTTTTTTCATTTTTTCTTAATTTTTTGATGAATGATAATCAATCAAATATGAAATAACCATTTTCATAGACATAGATTCAATTATGAATGGTAAACGAATTCAAATTATGCCATTTTGGGCCTTTCCGCAGTTTTTAAAATTTGGCATTAACACTTGGATTACATAATTTTATCATGGAAATATACATTTTTGAACTCTTTGCCAGACCGGCATGTTGTAACGAATAAGGTTAAAAGGAAAAAGTCATAAAAATGACTAAATACATCAAATTATTAACTACAGCCATGTTTGAAATATATCCAAAATGGCTGAAATTCATGCGAATCAAAGCCATTAAAGCATTTCGGAAGTATTCATTACCAAAGTGGATGGTGTTTGTGCTTGACAACCTTGCGGTGTTCCTTACTTTTCTTTTTGCCTACATTCTTCGTTTTAACTTTGTACTTTCCGATTTCGAACTAAATCTTGCGATTTACCAGGCATTTATAGCAGTGAGCATTTATGCAGCGTTTGCACTTGTATTTCGTTCCTATTCAGGTCTTATCCGTCACACAACTATTATAGATATTTTTAATGTATTTATAGCCACAAGTTTTTCATTAATGGCTCTTCTGGGGCTCACTCTTCTGAATAGAAAGATCGGTTGGAGTGAAATTCTAAACATCCCAATATCCATTATTCTAATCCATTATGTTACGATCACATTATTGCTATTCTTTGTGCGTATTATAATAAAAATTGGTTTTCAATTGATAAGTACCTCGGGAGCAAAAAAGAATGTGTTGATCTTTGGTGCAGGAGATATGGGGGTTATTGTTAAACGGCTTATTAATAGCGATATACAAAGCAGTTATCAAATTTCGGGTTTTCTTGATCACAGCAAGAAATTACAGGGCAAAAAGTTGAACGGTATACCTGTTTATAATCCTAAGGTCCTTAACTCAAGTTTTCTTATTAAACATAAAATTGTTACACTTATCCTTGCAGTTAAGAATATTTCGCTAAAGAGAAAAAGTGAAATCATCCGGACAGCAATGGACTTTGGACTTGAAATACTTGAAACTCCTGCTGTTGAAAAATGGTTAAATGGTCAGCTGCAGATGCGTCAGATTCAAAAGGTAAAAATAAAGGACCTGCTGGGAAGAGACTCTATAAAGCTCAGCATGGACTTAATAGGGAAAGGATTAAACAAAAAGACCATTTTGGTAACCGGTGCTGCCGGATCTATTGGATCCGAGATTGTTCGTCAGATCAACCAGTTTACAACCAAAAAAACTATCCTTGTTGACCAGGCTGAAACACCGCTGTTTCATCTTGAAAATGAGCTTCGCGGTCGGTTTAGTCATTTGCAGTTTCAAATGATTTTGGCAGACGTAACAAATCGTGAAAAAATGGAAAACATATTTCAGAGGTTTAAGCCTGATATTGTTTTTCATGCTGCAGCTTATAAGCACGTACCAATTATGGAAGAGAATCCTCATGAGGCTTTCAGGGTAAACGTAGGTGGTACAAGAATTATCACTGAGCTTTCTGTGAAATATGGGGTCAAGAAGTTTGTAATGATCTCAACCGACAAATCAGTGAATCCTTCCAGTGTAATGGGAGCATCAAAGCGGGTTTGTGAGATCATTGTACAATCGGAAGCACAACAGACTGGGGTAAAGACACAATTTGTCATTACACGGTTTGGAAATGTTTTAGGTTCGAACGGTTCAGTAATTCCTCTATTCAGTAAACAGATCGAAGAGGGTGGACCTATAACTGTTACCCACCCTGAAATGACACGATATTTCATGACTATCCCTGAAGCCTGTGAACTTGTATTGGAAGCCGGATTTATGGGAAAAGGGGGCGAAATATTTGTTTTTGAAATGGGTAAGCCAATTAAAATTGTTGACCTTGCTCGCCAGATGATAATGCTTTCAGGGCTTGTACCCGGGAAAGATATTCAAATTATATATACTGGTTTACGGCCAGGCGAAAAGTTGTATGAAGAGTTGCTTTCTGACAAGGAAGATACCATTCCCACATATCATCCGAAAATAAAGATTGCAATGGTTGAAAAGCTTGATTATACAGGGCTGGTATCAAGGATTGATTTCCTTTTGAAAAGTGTATATACCCTGTCAGATCAGGAGATGGTTGATTTTTTTAGAGAAATAGTACCAGAGTACACAAGCAGTAATGGACAATACAATGAGACGCTGGTCAAAAAGGAGCCAATTGAAATTACCATTAATAAATAATAAGGAGTGTTTTATTGCATCCCTGAAGGTTGTGCAAAATTTCATTAAACTCCCCGTCCGGACCGGGATATTAAAAATAAGCTTCTGTAATTCAGGAGCTTATTTGTTTTATTACGACAGTAAGTATATCCAAAATATACCACATATCACACCCGGTGGTAAAATGTTACTAATGCATTGTAGAGCCGATTCTTGTTGATTTTTTATAGATAGATTGGCAGAGAATGCATATCTAATAAAATTGTAAGTAGAATCATATAGAAAAAATAAAACAGAAAAAATGACGTAAATTTACTCTACAAATCCGCCGTTAAAGTGTCTTACAGGAAGAAACCTTATCGTAAAGAATCATCATTTGTATTTATTTCAGTCTATTCTGACATTTTGCATTTTTATTAGTCACTTTATATAAGAGTGATTATACCGATTCGTTTAGAGAGATTTCAATCTACTATGTGTCTTTTTCAGAGTTTTGACTCCCGGCATAAGCTAAAATCTGAATTTCTAATTTTTTTTCATTTTTTCTTAATTTTTTGATGAATGATAATCAATCAAATATGAAATAACCATTTTCATAGACATAGATTCAATTATGAATGGTAAACGAATTCAAATTATGCCATTTTGTTCCTTTCCGCAGCCTTTACTATTTGGTATTAACACTTGGTTTACATAATTTCGACCATTGAAATATACATTTTTAAGCCCTTTGCCTGCACCGATAAGTTGTGACTAATAAAATTAGTGTGAGAAATTAATGAAGGGTTATATCTATCACAATAATAGACAGTTACATTATAATTCAGATGTGACTGACGCGGCGGAAGCTTGCCCGGATGGCACGAAAGCAGATAGAAAAATATTTTCTTGTTAATCATCAAAAAAAAAATCATAAAATTTCTTTACTTTTATCATTGAACTTTAAACCAATAACTATTTACTTTTATCTCTTTCCTTTTGTCTTTTATCGTGTTTTTACATTGAACCTTGAACCTTTAACTTAATATCCTATGAAAGCCAAACAGATCATAATTTTGATGTTAGTAACATTTTCTCTGTTAGTAACCTCTTGTGTTACCAATAAAAAGCTAACCTACCTGCAATATAAGGGAGCCCGAAATGACTTTATGGCGATTGCACCATCGACTTACAAAATTCAACCCTACGATAACCTCTTTATCAGAGTAATTACTCCCGATCCACAGTGGTCGAATATGTTTAACACGATGCCTGTGGCAACAACCGGCATCAGTGTTACCGAGCAGAGTGCCGACCTGGTAAGCTATACTGTAGATGGCGATGGCGCTATCCAGCTTCCCTATGTTGGCAGAATTTTTGTAGCTGGAAAAACCCTTGCCATGATTACAACCGAAGTGGAAAAGGAACTCAAAGGTTATGTTACGGACGCTGCAGTTACGGTAAAGATGATTAATAACTATGTAAGTCTGTTAGGAGAAGTTAAACAGCCGGGCAGATACCCGATATATAAAGAGCGTATGAACATATTTCAGGCACTTGCAATGGCCGGCGACCTTGGCGACTACAGCAACAGGCAGAAGATACAGCTTATACGGCAGACACCTGATGGCAACATAGTAAAAGAGTTCTCTGTTAACGACAAGAGTATAATGGCTTCGGAATTTTTCTATGTAATGCCTAACGATGTTATTTACGCCAAACCCATGAAGGGAAAGTTTTTCCAAATGAATGCCTTTCCTTATTCAGTACTCTTGACCTCAATAACAACTTTTATTTTGATTTATAATGTTCTCAAATTTTGAGTTATGAGTAGTGAGTTATGAGTTATGTTTGGAGATGTCAATGTCTCACACCTCCACTTCACATTTCATACCTCACACCTCACACCTCACACCTCACACCAAATAACTAAATAACTATGTCTATCAATAATTTAAATCAGCCGGAAACGCTAAGGATAAAACCACATCAGGAGGATGTGCCCGATCTGAAAAAAATCTTCCTACTGGTTGTCTCAAACTGGCACTACCTATTGATTACCCTGATTGTGGCTATAATATGTGCCTTTCTTTACAATACTTACACTATCCCGACGTACAGGGTATCGGCCACATTACTGATTGATGAAGAAAAGAAAGGTGGCTTAATGGAAAATTATCAGCTTCCTGGCAGTTACGCCCTCGGGGGAGGGATGAAAAACCTTGATAACCAGATGATGGTACTTACATCAAGAACACTCATAGGGAAAACACTTGATGAGCTACCCTTTGACATCGAATATTATTACCACAGACTCAAAAGCAAGGCAACACTGTACCCCAATTCTCCTATAAAGATTATTCCTGAAACTGCAGACAGTCTGCCCAGAGATATTGAATTTACTTTTAAATACCTGGAGAATAATATATTCAGCCTTGATGCAGAATCTAAAGATTTTTTTGAGTTGCACATCCAGGCTTCATTTGGTGAAATTATTAAAACTCCGGGTGGCAGATTCCACGTAGAGCTCTCCACCGGCAATTGGCCTGCCAAAAATCTTGACCATAAGATGCATTTCATATTCCATAGCCGCAAGAAGCTGGTAGCGAGCTATAGTTCACGGCTGAAGGTTGAGAAAGTATCGAAAACCGGAACCATAGTGGATATCAGCCTCGAAGGGACAAATAAAACAATGAATATCGAATTCCTTAATAAGCTTACAGAAATTTTTCTGAATAATTCTCTTGATAAGAAGAACCAGGCGGCTATCAGAACAATTCAATTTATAGATGACCAGCTTATAGGAATATCAGACTCTCTCGTAATAACCGAAAACAAACTTCAGCAATTTCGCTCAAGAAACAGGGTTATGAACCTTTCAGCACAGGGACAGGTTATTATCGACCAGGCAATGAACCTCGAAAACGAAAAGGCACGCCTTGGAATTGAAGCCAACTATTATAACTATCTCGCAGAATACCTGGCAAAAGATAATGCAGGCCAGGCACCTATAGCCCCGGCTACAATGGGCATAACTGACCCTGGACTTACAAAGCTGGTAGCTGACCTTGCCGACTTCTCGGGACAACTTTATAGCAAGAATCTTGGTGAAAAAAATCCATTACAAAGTCAGCTGGCACAAAGGGTCCGCAACATAAAAGAGGCCTTGAGGGAAACACTTAACGGGGTCAGAAGGGCTAATACTATGTCTATGAGTGAGGTCACGGATCAAATACGCACAGTAAATGCTCAGGCTTCTGCTTTGCCCGTTACCGAGAGGCAACTCCTGGGTATTGAGAGAAAGTATAAGCTTAACGATGAATTGTACACCTTTCTGCTTGAAAAGAGAGCTGCTGCTCAAATACAAAAAGCATCGAACATGCCCGACAACGAGGTTATTGATCCTTCTGAAGCCTATGCTTCGCCCGTGAAACCTAAAAAACCATTTATTTATTTAATTGCCATGATGGCGGGTATCGGTATTCCATTATTATTGATTTTGATTGCTGACACTTTTAACAACAAGGTGAGAGAAGATGATGATATTAAGAGAATAACTGATTTACCCATTACCGGACATATTCCGCACAGTCCGCTGAAAAAAAATACTGTAGTGTTTGATGAACCCGGCTCTCCTTCAGCCGAGGCTTTCCGGTCACTAAGGTCGAGGATGCAGTTCTTTACAAAAGAAGCCAAGATCCCTGTTATTCTTTTAACATCATCCATGCCAGATGAGGGCAAAACCTTTATGGCAATAAATCTGGCATCTGTTTACAGTCTTATGGGTAAGAAGACGGTGCTTGTAGGTTTTGATTTGCGAAAACCGAAAATATACTCCGACTTCGGTTTTGTAAATGATCACGGTGTCTCGACCTGGCTTATCGGGAAAGACGGGTTACATGACATTATAAAGGAGACTCACTATGAAAACCTGGCTATAATACCTGCAGGACCTGTCCCCCCAAATCCTTCTGAGCTTATTGCATTGGAAAAGACAGAAGAATTGTTAAGGTTGCTGAAGGAGAAGTACGAATGCATTATAATTGACTCACCCCCTTTAGGTACCGTATCCGATACCTTCCATCTGGCTGCATTGGCCGATACCTGCATTTTGATAGTAAGGCAGAATGTGACTTTAAAAGATTTGCTTGAGAATACCTTAAAAGAGCTTAAGATAAGTGATATAAAAAGCATAGGACTCGTTATCAACGACTTCGGACCCGGATACAAACGATATGGTGGAAGATATGGTTACAGCTATGACAAAGAAAAAAGTAAAAAGAAAAAAGTAAAAAGATAAAAAAAACTGAAGAATAATCTGCCAAAACAGTAGGATAAAGACAAATTAGTAAAACGTGAAACACAATTGTCCGGAAAACTTTTATGTTTCTGCTTTTCGTAACAAACTTATTAATATAGGATGAAAATAATTTCCGTCGTAGGAGCCCGTCCGAATTTTATGAAAATCGCTCCGCTTATCCGTGCCATTAATAATTATAATAGCTCCATCTCGTCACCCCATCAATACTTAACCCATGTCCTGGTTCACACGGGACAACATTATGACGACCGTATGTCTAAGCAATTTTTTGAAGATCTTCAGATCCCTGAAGCCGATTTTTACCTAGGAGTTGGTAGTGGAAGTCATGCGGAACAGGTTGGAAAAACTATGATTGAATTTGAAAAAATTTTGAGATGTGAAAAACCTGATTGGGTGGTAGTGGTAGGGGATGTGAATGCCACACTCGCCTGCTCAGTTACAGCTAAGAAAGAAAATATAAAATGTTGTCATATTGAAGCTGGTCTCCGCTCCGGAGATATGAGTATGCCCGAAGAAATCAACAGGCTGGTTACTGACCGGCTATCGGATTTGCTGCTCACTCCAGATCGTTTTTCTTCCGAAAACCTCCGCCATGAAGGGGTTCCTGAACACAGGATACGCTTTGTCGGTAACATAATGATCGACACTCTTGAAGCTAACCGCCATAAAGCTTCCTCCACATCACTTAAAGACATTGTTGAAAGAAATGCGTTAGGAAATCATTGTTTTCTTACTGAGTTGCAAGATGAAAACTACACTGTAATGACCTTGCACAGACCATCTAATGTGGACAATCAGGAGGTCTTTTCAGCATTGGTGCATTTTCTTATACAGGAGGTCACCAATGATATGCCACTCATCTGGCCTATTCATCCAAGAGCGAAAAAGCAACTTGAGATGTTTGGATTATGGCAGGAAGTTGAAGCTTCCAAAAATCTTATATTACTGCATCCTTTATGTTACAATGATATGCTGAGAATGAACATGGGAGCAAAGGTATTTTTGACTGATTCAGGAGGCTTACAGGAAGAATGTACAATCATTGGCACTCCATGCCTTACCATGAGATGGAATACAGAACGACCCATCACCCTTCTGGAAAATGGCGGAGCCAGCGTACTTGTAGGAAACAACATTGAACGAATCAAGGAGGAGTACCAAAAGACACTTTATAAACCCCGCACACCTTTAAGACCGGAGTTATGGGACGGCAAGACGGCTGAAAGATGTTTAGATGCAATTCTTCATTATACTTATTTCTAAACAGCTGGTAATCAGGATTCTGTTAAAAACCGTTGTCAATCCCCTCGTCTCTTTATCACTTTGTCTTGCTTTTCCTTTTTCCTGCCGGTTTGGTTTAAACTTTTAATGTGAAACTAATTTATGTCCCTCAAACAAAAAACTGTATCCGGTCTGTTTTGGAGTTCTATTGACAGTTTTTCAAGTCAGGGTATTAACTTTATCGTTGGAATCATATTGGCCCGGATACTAACCCCAAAGGAGTTTGGGTTAATAGGAATGTTAACTATATTTATTGCTGTTTCACAATCTTTTATTGATAGTGGTTTTACTAATGCATTGATAAGAAAAAAGGATTGCACTCAAACCGACTATTCTACAGTTTTCTTTTTTAACCTCGCGGCCGGTGTCGTTATTTTTATCATGTTATTCATTTCCGCTCCGGCTATCTGCAACTTTTTTAAAGAGCCTGAATTAAAAGCCATTGTACAGGTATTGGCACTGGGGCTGATAATTGATTCATTGACAATAATACAGCGTACCATTCTAACCAGGCGTGTTGATTTTAAATTGCAGACACGAATTTCCATTATTGCATCAACCGTTTCCGGTTTATTTGCAATTATTTTGGCCTATAAAGGCTACGGGGTATGGAGTTTAGTGGCACTGACATTAACCAGACAAGCACTGAATTCGTTTTTTCTCTGGTTTTGGAACCGATGGCGACCGGTATTGATTTTCAGTAAGAGTTCTTTCAGAGAATTGTTTCACTTTGGCAGCAAGTTACTCGTAAGCGGTCTGATTGACACTATTTACCGGAATGTTTATTTCCTGGTCATTGGTAAATATTTTTCTGCACAGGAATTAGGTTTTTATACGCGTGCCTATCAGTTTAATTCGTTACCATCCCAAAGTATTACTGGAATAATGTCGCGAGTAACCTATCCGGTTCTGGCGCAAATGCAGGACAATCCCGTAATGCTGAAAGAAGGATATAGAAAAATGATCAGGAGTATCATGCTGATAACTTTTGTGCTGATGCTGGGAATGGCAGCAGTTGCAGAGCCAATGATAATCTCATTAATTGGTGAAAAGTGGAGATCCTCAATCATTTATCTGCAAATGCTCTGCTTTGTTGGTATGCTATATCCTTTACATGCATTGAACTTAAATATGCTGAATGTACAGGGCCGTTCCGACCTTTTTCTTAAACTCGAGGTCATAAAAAAAATACTGGCTGTACCAACAATTGTTATAGGTGTTTTGTTTGGTATTAAAATTATGATTGCAGGTATGATATTGAATTCTTTTATCGCTTATTACCTCAATAGCTATTGGTCAGGGATATTTATTAAATACGGTATTAAAGAACAGATAAAAGATATCATCCCCTCATTTATCCTGGCTGCCGGTGTTGCAATAATAGTTTTTATATTGGGATATTTCCTTAAAACACCTTACCTGGTCACTCTGATTTTTCAGGTTATTGTCGGGGCAGTACTTGTTTTGGGTATCTGCGAACTTACTAAAATGCCCGGTTACATGTATATGAAGCATATAGTAGTTGAAAAAGTATTTAGAAGAGAATAATTATGGATTCACTTCATAAACCCATCTATGTCACCCAGCCGGCTTTGCCTCCTTTGGAAGAGTTTACAGAATACCTGAAAAAAATCTGGGACAACAAGATCCTTACCAACAATGGACCATTTCATAAGCAATTTGAAAAAGAACTTGCTGAATACCTGGGTGTGAAATATCTATCAATCTTTGCTAACGGTACCCTTGCTTTAATAACTGCTCTCCAGGCACTACGCATAACTGGCGAAGTAATAACCACTCCATTTAGTTTTGTAGCTACCACACATTCATTATGGTGGAATAATATAAACCCGGTTTTTGCCGATATTGAACCCGATTATTTCACCCTTGATCCCGACAAAGTTGAAGCAGCTATCACGCCACAAACGACTGCCATTTTGCCTGTACATGTATATGGCAATCCATGCAAGGTTGATCGTTTTCAACAAATCGCAGACACCTACGGATTAAAGTTGATTTACGATGCTGCGCATGCTTTTGGGGTTAAGATCAATGGCAATTCAATATTAGACTATGGTGATCTTTCAATTTTGAGTTTTCATGCTACCAAGGTATTTAATACCATTGAAGGCGGCGCCATTATTTGCCAGGATGAAAAAACCAAAAAGCGCATAGACTTTCTTAAAAACTTTGGTTTTGCTAATGAAACAACAGTTATTGAACCTGGCATCAATGCCAAAATGAATGAATTGCAGGCAGCCTTTGGCTTGGTTCAACTAAAACATGTGGATGAATATATTGCCAGATGTAAAGCCATAGCCAGAGCTTATCATGAACAATTAAAAGGAATACCAGGTATTTGCTTTCTAAACGATATTAAAGGAGTGGATTATTCATACACCTATTTCCCGATATTGATTGACTCTCAGGAATATGGCAAAACCCGTGATGAAGTTTATGAGGAACTTAAAACGCATAATATTTTTACTCGCCGTTATTTTTACCCGCTTATTAGCCAGTTTCCATCCTATAAAGGATTGTCTTCAGCAAAGAGCGAAAATTTACCGGTAGCTGAAAGAGTGACAGTCCAGGTTTTATGTTTGCCCATTTTTCCAGATCTTGAATTTAACGTAATTCAAGAGATATGTGGACTTTTAACGAGATAAAATTGTCAAGCCGAAAAGCCACTTTTTAAAGATGATCTGTCTAAGGAATTTTTCATAGATTAAAAAACCAATCGAAATTTTTTTGTTCAATTCCCTGATTAGCAAATGAAGATTCTTTTTCTTGGCGGAGCTTATGCTCAGATTCCGATATTAAAAGAAGCGAAAAACCGGGGCTACTATATAATTACCTGCGATTATTTGCCAGATAACCCTGGCCATAAATTTGCTGATGAGTATCATAATGTCAGTACTACCGATATGGAAGGTGTGCTAAACCTTGCTAAAAAGGTAAAACCTGATTTTGTGGTCGCATATGCATCTGATCCTGCAGCACAAACTGGAGCATATGTTTCAGAAAAATTGGGATTGCCCGGAAATAAATTTGAAAGTATTAAAATCCTTTCTGAGAAAGACTTATTTCGCAATTTTTTGTCACAAAATGGTTTTAACGCACCCAAAGCAAAAAATTTTGTTGAAGGAACTATATCACTCGAACTAGTGAATGATTTAAAATTTCCCCTAATTGTAAAACCAACAGATTCTTCAGGAAGTAAGGGAGTAAGCAAAGTCGATGATTCTTCAAAAATATTACAGGCAGCTGCTAATGCATTTACATTTTCCAGAAATAAAAGAATCATAATTGAAGAATTTATTGATGTAAAAGGAGAACAATTACATGGTGACGGATTTGTTGAAAATGGACATTTAATCTTTTCATTTTTAGGTGATCATCACTATAATGCAAGCATAAATCCCTTTGTTCCATTTT
>JBGOZX010000136.1:0-11456 GCA_041480425.1 Bacteroidia bacterium | reverse complement strand
CAGCCTTAATATTGCATCCAAAAATAAAACCGTTTCAGAATACGATTACAAGATAATTGTATCAAGGTCCTACCCATACCTTAATTTATCAACAGGATATAGTTATAACCTGAATTCCTATTCGACAGGTACAAATAAGAATCAGAACACAAACGGGATGAATTATGGTTTGACTCTCGGGGTAAATATATTCGATGGTTTTAATCAGCGAAGGAGTATTAATAATTCATCTATAGAACTGAAGAACAAAGAGTTGATATATCTCGAGATTGAACAGGGCATTAAAGCGGATCTTATTACTATATATAGTGCCTACAGCAATAACCTGAGGCTTATTAAGCTGGAAGAACAAAATCTTCAGACAGCAACAGAAAATCTTGATATTGCGTTGGAAAGATATAAGCTTGGTAGTCTCTCCGGCATTGATCTCCGGGAAGTACAAAAGAGCCTCCTTGATGCAAAGGAAAGATTATTGTCAATCCAATATCAGACCAAGCTTGCAGAGATATCCCTCCAGCTTATCTCAGGCAAGATAATGGAATATTACAAATAACCAAAAGTTGCTCTATCCACACTTAAAAAGGTAGCTATCCGAATGAATATCACATTTATGACTTTATACCCTGTATGTCTTTATTTTTTGCCTTGCGTTTAATCTAATTTATTCTAATTTCATCATTTAATCAAAACAATTTTTAGATTATTTTAAATTTGAACCTTAATTTTTTCCCATGGAAAAGAAAACTGAACTGATAACCAACAGTGATGGAAGCATTTTTCATCTGAACCTTCTTCCTGGTGACATATCTGATAAGATTATCATTGTGGGCGATCCGGGAAGGGTTGATATGCTTGCCACTTTACTTCATGATATAAGGGTCAGAAAAGAGAACAGGGAATTCCGCACAGTTACAGGAACATTTGATACAGGTGAGGTAACAATTATTTCTTCAGGGATTGGAACAGACAATATAGACATCCTGATAAATGAACTAGATGCTATTATAAATATCGATCTGGAAACAGGCATAAGCAAGGAGGATCCTGAATCGCTTAAGATTATCCGGTTGGGGACCTCAGGCGGCCTGCGAAGCGATATTCCAGCAGGTTCGTGCGTTCTGGCAGAAACAGCGATCGGCTTTGACGGACTTCTGCATTTTTACGAAGGATACGACTGGATTCTTGATACAGCACTTTCCGATGCTCTGGCTGATTATCTTGAATGGCCCGATACCCTTTCATATCCATATGCCGTTAACGCCAGCAAAGAGCTTATCGAACTATTTCAAATGGAAAATTTCATTAAAGGAATAACTATATCTGCTCCGGGATTCTATGCACCTCAGGGCAGACGATTAAGGCTTGAAACCTTTGATAATGAAATAAACGACAAGCTTGCTCAATTCTCATTCAGGGGCAGGACAATAAGCAACTATGAAATGGAGAGTTCTGCAATTTATGGTTTATCAGCCTTACTTGGACATAAAGCACTTACAATATGTACTGTTATTGGAAACCGTGTTACCGGAGAATTTATCCAGGATTACAAACCAATCATAATGGAACTTGCATCTAAAGTGCTGAGAATAATATGATTTAGTATTAGTACAAATGTTACAAATTTGCCCTGTACCATTTTACTGCTTCTTCCATTCCCTGCCTCACCGTGTGTGTTGGTTTATATCCAAGCAACCTGTTTGCCTTTTCAATGGAGGCATGTGAATGAGGAATGTCCCCTGCCCTGTTTGGTCCGTGTACAGGATTAATATCAATAACCTTCTTATCTATCTCACCAACAATAGTCTTTATGATCTCAAAAAGTTCATTCAGATTGGTCCTCTCCCCATGAGCTACATTATAAACCTGATTAAGAGCTGAATCATCTGTAGCAAGTGCTGCCAGGTGATTAGCCTGGATTACATTATCAATATAAGTAAAGTCCCTGGAATTAAAACCATCACCATTAATCACCGGAGCTTCGTGGTTCATCAGTTTCTTTACGAACAACGGGATCACCGCTGCATAGGCACCTTCCGGATCCTGTCTCCTTCCAAAAACATTGAAGTAACGCAATCCGATCACATCAATATTATATGTTGAAGCAAAATTAGATGCAAAAAGCTCATCAACATATTTGGTAATACCATATGGAGACAATGGTTTCCCGATTTTATCTTCAACTTTCGGAAGATCAGGATGATCGCCATATGTGGATGAACTTGCAGCATAGATGAATCTTTTCACTTTAGCTTCTTTGGATGCAAAGAGCATTTTTACAAAGCCGCCTATATTTACATCAGTTGATGATACAGGATCTTTAATTGAGCGTGGTACTGATCCGAGAGCTGCCTGGTGAAATACAAAATCGATACCCTGTACTGCCTTTTCACAATCGGTGTAATTCCGGATATCCCCTTCAATCAATCTGAACCGGATATTATCCAGGAATCCCTTCAGGTTCACTATTTTACCAGTGGCAAAATTATCGAGACAAACAACCCAATTTCCTGCATTTAGCATTGATTCAACAAGATTCGAACCGATGAAACCTGCTCCGCCTGTAATCAGTACTCTGCTGTTTCTAAGTACTCGTTCCATTGAAAATATTTTAATAAACAATGACTTTCATAGAAAATAATCAGGTAACTATTTCACATCAATTACTTTTCAAACATAAAAAGTATTTCTTTCAATATGAATTCAGCTGTTTTTCCATTACCATAAAAACCAGGATATTCCAGATCAGTATCTGAATGCAGGAATCTGGTAAACTCACTCCTTATAAGTTCAGGATTGGCATCCACAAGCTTTGCAGTACTATTTGTTACAAGTTCAATCCATTCTGTCTCTTTACGCAAAACAATGCAGGGTTTTTTGAAAAAATGAGACTCTTTCTGAACACCACCTGAATCAGTGATGATCATTTTGCAGGTTTTCTCAAGAAGAGTCATTTCAAGGTAAGATACCGGAGGAATAATCCTTAAGTATCCGCAACTCCTAAGCTCATCATAGAGGTTTTTAAGATTTTTTTTCAAAGAGTTGGTTGTACGCGGATGAAATGGCATTACAAATGTGATGGAGTTTTCTTCAGCAAGTGTTTTCAACGTCGATAATATTGTTTCAAGACGCAGAATATCATCTGTATTGATATCCCGATGAATGGTAACAAGAATATACTTATCTCTTTCAAGCGACATCTGTTCAAGTAATGATGCTTTCTTCCTTTCTGCCAATCCGGCAAAAAAGAGTGAATTGTCGTACATAATGTCACCTGTCAAATAAATCTTGGGATTATTAATCGTGTAAGGAGGACTGTTTTCAGGTCTGAATCCCTCATTCATAAGGTTCTTAAAGGCAGCGTTTGTAGGTGCAAAAAGCAGCGTTGATGAATGGTCACTTATTATCCTGTTTAACTCTTCAGGCATACTTTTATTAAATGATCTTAATCCGGCTTCAATATGAATTACCGGAAAGTGAAGTTTAGAAGCGGCAATAGCTCCGGCAAGAGTCGAATTGGTATCACCGTATAATAAAACGCAATCAGGTTTTTCTGTAAGTAACACCTCTTCAATTCCTGTAATCATCATCGATGTTTGCCGGCCATGTTGAGCTGAACCTACACCCAGGTTGAAGTCAGGTTTAGGTATTTCGAGCTCATCAAAGAATACTTCAGAAAGTTCTTTATCATAATGCTGACCTGTATGGACAAGAATTTCATTGATTTCCCGGGAAAAATGCAACCGAATGGCCCTGCTTATTGCAGAAGCTTTTATGATCTGAGGTCTGGCACCTACAATATTCAAAAGTTTTATTTGTGACATTATTTACTGAAGCAATAAAATAATAAGTTGTTAAAGGTATAAATATTTTTTTGAGACAAATATAAAAAAGAAAAAGGGCATTACAATTAAGTAATGCCCACGAATGTATTAATTTTCAATTATTTAGCGTAATTAACAGCCCGCGTTTCGCGAATCACGGTTATTTTGATCTGGCCAGGGTACGTCATTTCATTCTGTATCTTGCGCGCGATTTCAAATGAGAGGTTTTCAGCTTCCTTGTCAGTAACCTTTTCAGCTCCGACAATTACCCTTAGTTCCCTTCCGGCCTGAATTGCATACGTTTTCATAACACCGGGATACTGAAGTGCCAGTGATTCAAGTTCCTTTAACCGTTTAATATAAGATTCAACCACTTCGCGGCGGGCACCCGGACGTGCACCTGAGATTGCATCGCAAACCTGAACAATGGGAGCAATAAGGGATGTCATTTCAGTTTCATCGTGATGAGATCCGATGGCATTGCAAATCTCAGGTTTTTCCTTATATTTTTCTGCCATTTTCATTCCGAGGATTGCATGCGGCAGCTCAGGCTCATCATCTGGTACTTTTCCGATATCATGTAAAAGACCAGCCCTTTTTGCCAGTTTTGAATTCAATCCCAGTTCAGCAGCCATTATAGAACAGAGGTTTGCTACTTCACGGGAGTGCATAAGCAGGTTCTGTCCGTATGATGACCGGTATTTCATTTTACCTATTAATCTTATAAGTTCAGGATGCAATCCGTGGATTCCAAGATCGATAGTTGTTCTTTTACCAACCTCAAGTATTTCCTCCTCAACCTGTTTTTTTGTCTTTTCTACCATTTCCTCGATCCTTGCCGGATGGATTCTTCCATCAGTAACAAGTTGATGCAGAGCAAGTCTGGCAACTTCCCTGCGTATAGGATCGAAAGCTGACAGTACTATTGCTTCAGGAGTATCATCAACAATAATTTCAACTCCGGTCGCGGCTTCAAGGGCACGGATATTTCGTCCCTCACGGCCAATGATACGACCTTTCATTTCATCAGATTCGATATGAAAAACAGTCACTGCGTTTTCAATAGCATTCTCGGCGGCTACTCGCTGAATTGTCTGTACAACAATTCGTTTTGCTTCTTTGTTAGCAGTCATTTTTGCTTCATCCAATATCTCATTGATATAAGACATTGCTCCTGTCTTGGCCTCTTCTTTTAAAGACTCGATAAGATGATTTTTTGCTTCTTCAGCAGAGAACCCTGAAATAGCTTCAAGCTGATCAACCTGTTGTTTATGAAGCTTTGAGAGTTCTTCAGATCTTTTATCGACAAGTTCAAGTTGCGATGTAAGATTATCGCGGATTGCATCGGCTTCATTTTTCTTACGCTGAGCCTCCTCCAACTTCTGGGAAAGGGTGAGCTCTTTTTGCTTAATCCGTCCTTCAGCCTGTGCTATCCTGCTGTTTTTCTCATTTATTACTTTCTCATGTTCTGTTTTCAGTTGAAGAAATCTCTCTTTTGCCTGAAGAATTTTCTCTTTTTTTATAACTTCAGCTTCTGCTTCAGCTTCACTGATTATTTTACGGTTTTTGTTTTTCAGTGCCTGCTGCCAGATAAAGTATGAGGCTCCGGAACCTAAAATCAGAGCTGATATACAGAGGACAATGGTTAGTCCGCTGCTTAATGTACCTATTATTAATGTCATTTTTACCCAGTATTAATATATATATATAATAAAAAACCCGCAAAGTCTCCTCAGCTTTTATAAAACCCCATGTCTTTATGGCTGGAGCCGCTAATTCAGTTTGAACGTCCACTGTTCCCGAAGGAATCCCGACGAATCGGGATGAGGCCTGTTCTACCTGAACTAATAAAGCTCCAAAGTTTTAACTGTTGAGTTTCAAAAATGAATGAAGAAACAATGCGGGCAATTAGTTCATCGTATTTTAAAGAACGCTGTCACTCTTTTCTTCAAGAACTGAGTCAATTTTTTTTATCAGTTCGTTTAAGGCATCCGGCAGGTAATCGTCATTCAGCTTCTCCTCTTCTTCAGTCAGCTTAATCACGTATTGCAGTGAAGCCATAGCCAGAAAATCCTGTACATCCTTATCTGTATAGCGCTGTTTATATTGCAGCACTTTTTCATTAATCATTCTGGCAGCTTTCCTGATCTTTTCCTCATTTTCCCTTTCTACCTTTAATGGATAATACCTGTCAGCCACATTAACCCTGATCGAAAGTTTATCATCCATTTCTATATTTTATCTGTTTAAAAGAGCAACACATCTGTCAATTTCCCGCACCAGTTCTGTTATCTTCTTCTTCGCTTCATTGGCGTTTTCGCCATCACCCAACAATGCTCCTGATAATTTAACTCTTTCGTATTTAATTTCTAATTCCTTTATCTTTTCGTCTCGTTCATGAACCATTGCTTTCAATGTTTCATTACTGCTTCTTAGTTCCTTACATTCTGTCCTGAGGTTATTGTATTTGTTTAACAATTCATCGAGCTTTCTGTTCAGTATTCTTAACTCTTCATAACCCTGACCGGACATAATGAGATCTTTACTGCAAAATTAATATTGTTAATGATATTTTCAAAAATTTAACATAAATAGTTTGGCAGAACAGACCAGAAGGTTACTTTTGCATCTCTGAAAACACAAAAATCCATTGTTAATGCAGTTTATCAAAATATTACTTGTTAGCATATTGTTTTTCAATACATTAGATGAAATTCCTAAAGATAAATCAATCTTTATTTCCCCTGTAGAAATTCCACTTGCCCTTTCAGCTAATTTTGGGGAACTCAGGATCGACCATTTTCATTCGGGCCTTGATATTAAGACGCAAGGTGTTACGGGCAAGGAGGTTGTTGCTGCTGCTTCAGGGTATGTTTACAGGATAAGTGTCTCTCCCGGGGGATTTGGCAATGCCATTTATCTGAGACATCCGTCAGGATATTCGACTGTATATGGTCACCTTGAGGGATTCATACCTGAAATTGAAGAATATGTAATATCCAGGCAATATGAAGAAAAAAGTTATATGGTCACGCTTTTTCCTCCAAAAGATAAATTCCAGTTTAAACAGGGGGAAATAATTGCCTATTCAGGAAACTCCGGAAGCTCTACCGGTCCACACCTTCATTACGAAATCAGAAAATCAGAAAATGAAATACCTGTTAATCCTCTGTTATTTGAGTTTGGAATAGAAGATGATTTTGAACCAGTAATTGAAAGACTGGTTATTTATCCGGTAACGAGTAATACATTAATTAACAATCAGAACAAGCTGTTAAAAATCAATGTAGCCGGTGGTAACGGGAATTATTTTATCCCATCAAAAAACGAGATAAGGATCAGCGGGGCTGCCGGATTCGGCATAAAATCGTATGATATGGTCAATAATAGTTATAATAAATGCTCGGTATATTCCATCGTACTTATAATCGACAGCATTCCTGTTTTTAACTATAAAATGGATGCCTTTTCTTTTAATGAGTCAAGATACATAAATAGTCATATCGACTATGAGACCTATTTAAGAGAAAATACTTATATTGAGAGGACTTTTATTCTTCCAAACGACAAGCTGAGTGTCTATAATGATGTAGTCAATAGAGGAATTTTCAATTTTAATGATGATAAAAACCATCATATAGAAATTGATGTGACCGATATTCACAAAAACAAATCATCACTGTCTTTCATTGTAAGTTCAGTCCGTCCAAGCCCTAGTGAAACTGCAATAAAGGCTGATAACAATTATATTTTAATGCCCTACAGCAGGAATAATAAATTTGTTACAAAGAACGTGATAGTTAATATTCCTTCCGGAACGCTTTATGATACCTTATATTTTGATTATAAAAAATCAGCTGGCAATAAAGATATGTTCTCGGATGTACACCAGATTCATAATAAGTACACCCCGGTGCATAAGGCTTACACCCTTTCCATAAAACCCTTCAGGATTCCTTCCGGGAAAGAATCCAAGATGCTTATTGTTCAGATTGTGGATGAAATGGTGAATAATCCTTTAAGCAGTACATGGGAAAATGGGTATGTCACTGCAAATCCCAATTCATTTGGTACTTTTTACGTCGGTATTGATACAATAGCTCCCGTGATTTACCCCAACGGGCTGGCCTCAGGAACTAATTTAACAGGAAAAAAGGAATTGCGGATTAAGGTCATTGATAACATTTCAGGAACAAAGTCGTACGAACCGTCAATTGACGGGAAATGGGCTTTGTTTGAGTATGATCAGAAAAATAACATGCTTATTTACAAATTTGATTCAAAAAGAATTACAAAAGGGACAAAGCATAAACTATCCCTGAAAGTAAGCGATAACAGGGACAACTTAAGTATTTATAATTGCGAATTTACCTGGTAGGGAGACCTCATCCCCAAACCCCTTCTCCTGAAAAAGAAGGGGTTTAAATACGTGAATATTAATCGATTAAGCCCCTCTTCTTCAGTAGAAGGGGTATGGGGTGAGGTAACTTAATATATTCTGGCAGGATATATTCCCACTCTGATCATTTTCTTTATATTTTCAACTACGAATGGTTTATCTTCACGGTAAGTTACTCCAAACCACCTCTCATTGCTCATAAGAATCTGAATTGTTATTTCCCCGTTTTTTACAAATTTATCGACCGATGTAGGAATATCAAGTTCTGACTTAAGATCCATTCCGCTTCTATTAATGAAACTACGGAATTCCCTGCCAAGAAAATCATAGCATGACGGTTTGAAACCCCATAAGTTCATCGAAACTACCTCATTCCCTGTGAAATGCAGAGCTTCACCGTCTGATCCCGGGGCTATGGCTCCATCCCTTGTTTTCTCAATCTGACGCGTTTCAACAATCTTTTTTAATAAACCATCAGCACCAACCTGGCATACTCCCCTGTTGACATGCCCATGGTCAGATAATGTATTGCCCAATTTGTATCCGACTATGCAGTAGTTATTCGTATCCTTGTCATTCACAAGAAAATCCTTCAGGATTTTAAAAGATTCCACCCCGTAATAGTCGTCAGCGTTTATCACTCCAAATGGTTCTTTTATCTTTTTTTCGGTGACAAGTATTGCATGACTTGTACCCCAGGGTTTTTGCCTTTCCGGTGATACTTTTACTCCTTCAGGCAGATTTGTGATCTCCTGAAAGACATAGTCAACTTCTATTTTCCCTCTGAGCTTCTCAACAAACCTTTCCTTTACCTGCTCCTCAATATCTCTTCTTATTACAAAAACTATTTTACCAAAACCTGCACGGATAGCATCATAAATAGAATAATCAATTATTGTCTCACCTGAAGGTCCTACTTCATCAAGTTGTTTATTACCGCCATAGCGTGTGCCCATTCCGGCTGCCAAAACTAAAAGGGTTGGTTTCATATAATGTAGTTTTTGATTCACAATTATACAGAAAATATTGTTACTTTTAAATGATTATCAGGAATCTAAAATACAAATTTATTGATTTTTTTCGTGTACCCCGTCCCCAAGGGGAGCAAAGAACCGAATCCCGATTTATCGGGATGAGCTCGACGCAGTCAAAATCAATTTACTCCCCCTGGGGTTGGGATAAATAAATTGATTTTCAAGCGACTTACAATAATTGTAAATGAATCCTGATAACCTTATACTGTTAATATTATCATTGAAAATGAGAAATGGATTACAAGCTTGAGATATGTGTTGACAGCGTCGAATCAGCAATAAATGCTCAGATTGCAGGAGCTGATCGGGTTGAGCTGTGCAACAACCTGATTGAAGGCGGAACAACTCCAGGTCATGGCTCAATAGTTTCAGCAAGAAACAATCTTGATATTGGCCTTCATATAATAATCAGGCCACGAGGCGGGGATTTTCTTTATTCTGACCTTGAATATGACATAATGAGAAGGGATATTGAATTTTGTGGAGAGTGCGGAGCAAATGGTATTGTTTTAGGAATATTAGGGCCTGATGGTACCATCGATATTGAACGAACCGCAAAACTTATAGAATTTGCTAATCCTATGTCAGTTACTTTTCACAGGGCTTTTGATATGTGTTCCGATCCGGTTCAGGGACTTGAAGATGTAATTACCACAGGAGCCACCAGACTTCTCACATCAGGACAGAAAAACATGGCACAGGATGGTATAGAATTAATCAGACAACTGGTTATACAATCTGGTGAGAGAATAATAATTATGCCTGGCAGTGGAATAGATGAGACAAATATTGCCTTAATAGCCACAGCTACCAGGGTAAAAGAGCTTCACCTCACAGGAAGAATGAATGTTGATAGTGAAATGACTTTCAGGAGACAGGGAATTTACATGGGTGGTTTACCTGGAATTCCTGAGTTCTCCAGAAAGGTAGCTGATACCGATCGGATAAAAAGTATCATCTCCATCCTTAAATTGATCTGATTTATCCTTTGAAATTTTAAACAGCTTGTTACCTTTGTGATTCTCTTTTTCAGTTACAAGTGTATTATTATTAATTTTAATGACTATCTGGAATCTTATGCACTAATTCATTGATTTTCAAGCGACTTGGGCTGGAATGTTAATTATTACTAATACTCAATTTAATTTTTTACTATGAGAAAACTTTCTGTATTGTTCCTGATTATTCTGTTGACAGGCCTGCTCCCGGAACAGAACTCAAATGCCTGCACCAATTTCCTGGTAACAAAGGGGGCTTCCACAAATGGATCTACAATGATAACATATTCTGCAGATTCCCATCAATTGTATGGAGAGCTATATTATTGGCCGGCAAGAGACTATCCGCAAGGAAGTTTCCTGGATGTATATGAATGGGATACACATAAGTATATGGGAAAAATCAGACAGGTAGGGCATACTTATTCGGTAGTTGGAAACATGAATGAACATCAACTCGCCATAGGTGAAACAACATATACAGGTAATACAAGTCTCATTGACACTACAGGTATTATAGATTATGGCAGCCTTATTTATATTACTCTTCAAAGAGCAAAGAATGCCAGGGAGGCTATTAAAGTTATGTCTGATCTTGTTTCCGGATATGGATATGCAAGTTCAGGAGAATCATTTTCAATAGCCGACCCAAATGAAGCATGGATCTTTGAAATTATTGGAAAAGGTCCGGGCAATAAAGGTGCTGTCTGGGTTGCACGCCGGATTCCTGATGGATATATTTCAGGACATGCCAACCAGGCAAGGATTCAGACCTTTCCATTAGCTACAGGTAAGAAAAACAGCATCGCTATCAATTCAAAAGACCTTAAACGGATTTCAGATCCTGTTGTTGAATGCGTTTATGCTTATGATGTGATCGAAGTTGCCAGGACAAAAAAACTATTTAGCGGAAAAGATGAGGAGTTCAGCTTTTCTGACACCTATGCACCGATGACTTTTGAAGGAGCCAGGATGTGTGAAATTCGTATATGGTCATTTTTTAAGTCTGTTAATGATGATATGAATCAGTATTTCAACTATGTTTCCGGACATGACCTGAGTAAACGTATGCCTCTGTGGATAAAACCTGACCGCAAGATTTCCAATTATGATATGATGAATTTTATGCGCGACCATCTTGAAGGTACTGCTCTCGATATGAGAAAAGACATTGGTGCAGGCTCATTCGGGCTACCCTATCGCT
>JBGOZX010000135.1:0-11542 GCA_041480425.1 Bacteroidia bacterium | reverse complement strand
CATAATCATAATTGATTATGTTCCCCTCTGCATCAGTTTGATATGGTCTTGAAAGAGGATTTTTACGAATGGCCCCTAAATATGGATTATTAACTCCTCCGTGACGGCTGTTGCTATATATGTTCACAGAATTCCCGAATTGAATAAAGTCGGTAATTTTATGGTCAGAATTAAAACGGAAACTTATTCTGTCAGCAGCGGTGTTAAGTATCAGACCATCCTGTTTAAAATACGTGGCAGATGTGAAATATGTTGACTTCTCATTGCCTCCGCTAATTGATAGGTCATAGTTCTGTATTCTACCCGGCTGGCCAACTGTTTTTAGCCAATCCGTATTAATTAATTTACCGTTAGCATCCTTAAACAGATTCATGTTTACAGGGTTCTGTGTCCCATAAGGTGATTGATCTAAAGCGGCTGCTCCTGCATTTTCGTAAGATTCCTTGTCTAACATCAGCCATTGTGTTGAGTTCAGCAGCTTAGGTTTTAAGTCAGAATATTGCTGAACTCCCGCATAAGTCTCAAAGGAGATAACCGGTGCGCCGCTTTTGCTTCCTCTTTTTGTTGTGATCAGCACTACACCATTTGCAGCCCTGGCCCCGTAAATAGCACTGGAGGCAGCATCTTTTAAAATTGAAATGCTTTCGATATCATTAGGGCTAAGACTATTCAAATTATCCATAATCACTCCGTCAATAACATAAAGCGGGTCAGTCGAAGCACCCCATGATTGCACTCCTCTGATTCTTATCTGCTTATCAGCTCCGGGTTCACCGGAATTTGATATGATCGTAACTCCGGCAACTTTTCCCTGCATTGCATTCAAAGCATCAGTTACAGGAGCTTTTTCAAATTCCTTGGCAGATACTACTGAAACGGAACCTGTCAGATCTATTTTCTTTTGGGTTCCATAACCGACAACAACGACCTCGTCCAGACCAATTCCCGACTCAATCATTGTTGCGTTGATTTGGGTTAATGAACCTATACTGATTTCCAGGGATTCCATCCCGATAAATGAGAATCTCAGGCTTTTTGATCCCCGGGGGACTTCAATACTGTATTTCCCGGCAATGTCGGTTATCGTTCCAAGGGTTGTTCCGGTAACAACAACGTTTACACCAGGAATAGGTGTGCCATCCTTTTCTGTAACAATACCTGTTACTCTGTTTTGCTGTAAAGCCAAAGCCGCTTTTGCCTCTTCACTAACCAACAGGATTTGCCGGTCCCGGACAGCATATTTTATTTCTGTATTTGCCAGGAGTTCATCCAGAACCTCGGTAATGTTCTTGTCTGCAACATTGATATCAACCTTTTGGTTTATATCGATCATCTTGGAGCTATACAGGAAAAAGAATTCACTCTGACCTTCAATGGCTTTAAGGACAGTCTGTATTGGAACATCCTTCATGTCAAGATTCAATCGTGCATTCTGTGAGTATGTTTTACTCCCGAATACACTGAAAATTGTCACAAATAGAAGAAAGGTAGAAAGTTTCATAATTCTGAAGGTTTTTTTCGATCTAACTTTAAATAAAGCTATTCGTTGTAGAATATTGAATTTTTTCATAAGTTTGAATGATTTAGACGGTTTATAACTAAATCGCATTAAAACCAGGATCATTGTTGGTATTAATGCTTTTAAAACAGGGCAGGGAGGTCGGTCATGACTTTCCTGCTTCTTTTTAGAAGTGATTGTTGAGCTTATGTTTCATAGGCGGCAGTTTATAAGGTTTAAGGAGACTTATTACAATGCTTTTCTTTTCCCAACGATAATCTTTGGTTTCAGGTATTGTTTATCGTTGACAGAAGTGCGGTTATAAATTTTATAGGTTATTGGGCTTATAGATTTTAACAATTGCATAACCTCTTCAATAGGCTCATCAATGAATGTTGCGGTATATTTCAAATTCAAAAGATCGCGATTCGTTATTTCGAATTTAACATTGTACTTTCTGCCGATTCTTCTCAAAACTTCCTCGAAAGGAGTGTCATTAAACCGTAGTTTGTTCTCTTTCCATGATGTGTATGTATCAGTAGCCACATCACGGACCAGAACTTTTTTAGATTTCATGAAATAAACAATCTGCTGTCCGGATTTCATATTTATAGGCTCCTTCCCTTTTATTGAAACCTGAATCGCCCCTTCTTCCAGAGTAGTCTCTAAACGGTCTTCATTGCCAAAGGAAAAAATATTAAACCGGGTGCCGGTTGCAGAAATACTCATTTGGTCTAACTGTACCACAAAGGGCTTTTCAGGATTAGTACTGACATCAAAGAAAGCCTCTCCTGTAAATTTTACTATACGATCCTTTATATTATATTGCCCATTATATTGTAATGTACTTCCTGAGTTCAGAATTATTTCTGTGGAATCAGCAAGGAGAATGTGCGCTTTCTCTCCCTCATTTGTAGCAACTATGGTCGAAGCAGCCTCCATTTGCTGAAAAGATGTTTTCCCTGCTATCCAGAGACTGAGCCCCCCAATGGCTACCAGGCAAGCTACTGTTGCTGCAGCGATTAATATCCGGAAATTATTCTTTCTTAGTATAGTAACGGACTTGAAATTGTTTTTCCCTAGCCCTAGTCTTGAGGAAATATTTATCCAGGCCGTGTCGGTTTTATAATTTTCAAGTTTTGTCAGAGAACTTGCCACTTGCCATAACTCGTTTTCCTCGTTAAAGATACGCCGGTTTTTAGTATCCAGGTTAAGCCAGGATTTTAATAGAATCATCTCGCTATCTGAGATTTCTCCGGAAAAAAATTTAATTATCAGATTATGGTATTCCACTTTTTCTTCTTCCTTCATTATATTTAACTTAAGCTAATACAAGATAAAACCTTTTTACCCTTATTGATAATCAGATTTTGTTGGAGCAAACAAAATATCGTTATCATATTTTCATAAAAATGTGAAGTGCCAAATCGGGTTTAGCACTTCACCAAAAAACCTAATTAACCAAAATTCCACCTCAATCCTACACCTCGTAAAAGAAATTTTCTTCAGCTAATACAAAATTGGTCTGCTTTACCCTTATTGATAATTGCAATTATTTATTCATAAGAAGAAGATAATTTCTTTCCGTCGAATACCTTAAAGTCTAAAAAATCTATAAAATATTGCTGATCAATGCAATAAGAAGGAGTACCAGGTAATCACTCAATTCAATCCTGAGTGACCGTAGTGCTTTCGACATCTGGGCTTCAACTGTTTTAACCGAAATATTAAGAGTATCAGCAATTTCTCTATATTTAAGACCTTCAACCCGGCTTAATTCAAATACCTTACGGCATTCGGACGGTAATTTCCCAATCGAATGGGTTATATGTTCCTCCAGTTCCCTGGCCAAAAGGGACTCATGAGCAGAAATTTCCTGCTGTTCAATATAGACCAGCTTATATATTTCAGTATATCTCGACTCTATTTTTTTTCTACGCAACTTGTTAAGGCTGAGATTCTGGACAATCTTAAAAACATATGACTTCAGGGAATTTTCAGGATCAATTTCGTCACGTCCTTCCCAGATTTTAACAAACATATTCTGCACAATTTCCTGTGCTTCTTCAGGGTCATTTAGAAATTTATTGGCAAATGCGCATAATCGAACATTGAACTTGCGGAAGAGCAATTCGAAGGCCTGTTCATCCCCAAGTTTAATTCTCATTGCCAATTGATCCTTCATGGTAGTCCAAACTGTAATTACAAATATAGGTTAATTATTGCATGCCTTTTTTTATAACGAAGTTTATTGCAAAGTGTTTGCCGAATATGAAACAATTGCCAATGATTTAAATATTGATTTTCCTTTGCAAAACCATATCATTCATGGGAACGTGGAGCCAATGAAACCGCCAATCTACAACTCAAGCTAAATAATAGGCTCATAAAAAAAATAGAATTTTATCTCCTTTTTAATTTCTATTACTAAATTTACCTAATAAATAAGTTGCATTTGTGACTTAAATTTAACTTTTTTCAAAAAACCATTATTCATGAATATTTTTTTAAAAAATCATCACATTCTACCTGCATTGATGCTCACTTTGATCAGCAGCGTAACTTACGCTCAAAATCTGGATGAATATAAATATAATGGCTCATTTCATCCGGATGAAAATGCAGTAAGCACCAATTTTCAATTTAACGGGTACACAAACTACTGGCACGACATCTACCATAAGCAGATCCGCTATGGAAATCTCTTTAAGATCGCAATCCCTAATGTTGATTACACCATCGCCCAGAGCAAGGTAGATATCGCTGACGATATGAAGATTCCAGGATTATCGCTACAGGAAGGATTTCTCAATAACCTGCTGAACGGGCAGTATGTTCTTCTGGATCAGCCAACTCTTCAAAAGCTTGGCGAGTCAACCGCGAATAACAATGTTCTGGTCTTGATCGATCCGGATACAGAGGCAGGTAAAAAACTGGCTGATAAACTACCCAAAGAGGATGTATGGAAAGAAAAGCTGAAAAGCCATCAGTTCGGTGCAAAAGATTTTACGGAGGTAAATGCTTTTTACCTGGAAAACGGCACAAAGAAAATATATGTTATCTCATCGAAAAGTAAGGATCTCCGGGACAAGGTTTCAGAGATCATTGATAATACAAAAACCCTTTTGGGCAAATATGACCTGCGCCGTGGCTGGTTTGGAGCAGAGACACTCTTAAAAAGCGTTACCTGTACAGCAGGTCATCCTTTGGAAGTGATCGGAAAGGGAATGAATGAAGGGAATACCTGGTTTACATTTAGTGGTTATATGGATTTTCTGGCACAGAAAGAACTCGTAGACTGGTTAGCCAAAGTAAATCTTCCTGTTGTCGCTGATGTTGGATTCGGACAGATATACGGACTCAAGGATTATGAGGGATTGCAGGTTCAAAGCATGTTTACAACTGAGTCATGGATCAATTATGCGCATGAGAAGGAAGGATATGTGTTCCGGATGGTATTTGACACCGCGGCAGATCCCTATCATTATGATGGCTATATGGCCGGCGAAGGAAATAAAGAGCAAATTGACATGGAGAATGTTCCGTTTGTAACTACAACCGGCACACTGGACAATGATGCTGTGCCCTGCATGGTACTTTTTGTAAAAAAGGGTGAACGGATAACAAAACAGCTCATGTGGGAATCCATCATGGATCGGCGTGAAGTGGCTATGCTTGGCAACGGAAAGATGATGGGACCGGCGCTGTACCGGAACGCGTTGGAATTATTGCTCCTCGACCGTATTTTTCTGGAGGAGTACTTTGGTGACCGGATCAATCTTGAGGCATTTACGAAAGATTATCAGCTCAATGTGACAATTACCAATACTTATGCACATGCAGTTTCCGGCACACTTGAAATCGTACTTCCTCAGGAATTGAAGCTCACAGGCACTTTGTCCACACAGGTTAATATTCCTGCCAACAGTTCAAAAACATTACAATTTGGTATAAATCCCCTGTCCAGTGCCATGGATAAAACAAATCCGGTAGCCGTGCATTACACATGGGGAACCAATAAAAAAAGCACTCTGACAATACTGGATCTGCCTCGTGCAATTTCTGTCCAACAACTTCTTTATGGTCATACACCAAAGGTTACTTATCCGGTTACAATTCACAATTTCTCGGATAAATCAACATTTCCGGTGAAAATTGAGGTATTGGATAAAATTAATCCGAAGAAGGTAGTTTATAGTAGTTCAAAATCATGTACCACAGGAACCGGTACATTTAAGGACATGTCATTTGATCTGGAAGTGCCTCCGGGAAGTTATAATGTAAAGGTTTCTGCTCTTGGGGTTGAAAATCTCAGCCAGTTGGGTGTTGGAACAGCAACGGGTGCTCCCTATTTGTATGAAGTTGACCTGAACAGCGATGGCATTATGGAATACAGAATGGAAAACGACAGTGTGCAGGTGACACTGCTGGCAACCGGTGCCCGGGTAATTGAATATATTGTAAAATCGAGGAACGATAACGTGTTGTTTAAACTCTGGCCGGAAAAAGCCATTGATGAAAAACGCACATTCAGAAAAAGAGGATACTATCCCTATGGTGGTTTTGAAGATTTTCTCGGCCAGGGTAGTATGGAAACCCATAAAGTGTATGATGTTGAAATCCTCAAAAAGGAAGGCGATTACGTAAGGGTAAAGATGACAGCAGATTATTATGGCAATAAACTGGAAAAAATATTTACCCTGTATGGAAATTCGCCACTTTTGGAAATTCAATTTGCACTTACCTTTAAGAATCCGGAAGCTAATGTGCTTGGCCCGCAGCCAATACTTGAACTTGGAGCAAGGCACTGGACCGAGGATGTGTTCACAGTACCTGAAAAAGATGGATTGCATGAATACAAGATGAAGCCGGAAAAGTATTACGGCAGATTATTCTTCCTGAAAGAAGGATGGAATGCAGGTTATGATACAAAGGAAGACATCACCTTCGTAGGAGCTTTTCCTGTTACAGAACCCTTATTCCTGCACATGTGGATGAATCATCCCTCAAATAGTGAAGCACATTATTATTACGCTGAGTTCCAGCCCTGGACCCCGATATACCAGAAGAGTACTATGTATTTCTCTTATTATATATGGGGAGCAGGTGGTCCCTGGCAAAATGGCGTAAAAGCTTTAAGAGAACGGAATCTGATAACCGAACAATAATTGAAAATAGACTAAGACTGGTATCTGAATACCAATAATCAGAGAGTTAAATAGATAATTAACATCACTTCAAAAGAAATCATTAATTATGAAGAAATCAGAATTGTTTTTATCGAAAATATCATTCGTTTTCCTGTTAACGATGATGCTTGCATTAACCATTAATGCACAGAAGTCAAAAGAGGGAAAGGAGTTAAATATCACAAAAATTGAATTGGGATATCCATGCCCGGGGATACCTTTTTACCACTTTAAAGCAGATCTTGAGTTGCCACAATCTTCAATCATTGAGGTTGAAGCAGCAGTAGATGGAAAGGTTCTGAGGGCAACTGACCTCCGCAGGGAAGCTGATACTGAAAACATGAACCGGCCTCCCCTGTCTGAACGTCCGCCTTCAGGTTACGGTTTGTCGCAGGATGGTACCCATTACAAAAACCTCAGCGTAGTTGGTTGGGTTAGATGGGAGCCCGGTCAGGATTATAATATCAGGATCTCGGTCCGCATGAAGAAATCAGTTCACGCTGCAAATGATGATGTATGGATAAGTTCCAGCAAAACAGTCAGTCCTCCTCAGGGAGTTACGGCTTTTGACAAAAACTGGAAAAACTATAAATCAGTTGTTATTAGTGAAACTGCTGATATCAGCCGTATAAACGAACCAGTGGAAGTGCTTCTTGCATTTTACCCTGACGAAGCGCAACAGCTGACACGTGATGTACGCGTTGTGGCTGTGGATCCTAAAACCCATGCACTTACTGAAGTTCCTTCCCAGGTATATGATGTCCAGGAATATCTTAAAGAAGATGACCTTGCTCCGGATAAAGATGGTAACCCTACACGTAAAGTTCCGCTCTGGTTACCGACGGTAACCGCCAGGGTAGCTTTTCTTGCAGATGTGCCTGCAAAATCAAGCCGCGTTTTCTTAGTTTATTATAATAATACGGATGCCATGGTTAATATGTATAAGACTGACCTGCGTGTTCAGGGAGAAGCGCCTGGACTTCAGATTGACAATAATGTATTTACTGTTGTATTGCATCCCAACTCAGGTCATCTTGATCAGATTACTTTGAAAAGCAAACCCGATGCTCCTTTCTTTCACCGGTTAGAAACCAATGGAGCAATGCATTGGAACCCTGATATTTATGCTCCTCCGCGCGCATGGACCCATTCAGCCGACTGGAAACCGCCAAGAAGTATAAAAACCGTTGCCGGTTCTGTAATAGCTAAAAGTGAAGTATGGGATAACCTGCGGGATATGCCTGAGGTGGACGCTTCCGTGAGATATGAATTTTACCCGGGAGTTCCCTATTTTATCAGTTCAACATGTATGCGGATCAATGAAACAGTTAATTGTCTAGCGCTAAGAAATGCGGAAATGGTTTTCAAACGTGAACTTATAACGCATGCGGCATGGTATGATGTAGTCAGGGATACAATTATTGTATACGATGTTAGTAACATGCCTGATCTGACTGATCTGAAAATGGAGGCCGATGTTCCATGGATCGCCTTTTTCAACAAAGAAAAAGGAATTGGTTTTGCAGGCATTCAACTCAGTTATGCAAATGCTGGTGTAGAATCACCAACAAGACTTCTTAATCCGTTCTTCTATATTACTGCAGGACCTTGGATTTACTGGGCCCGTGGATTGTCGCACCCTTTTCTGTCATCTAATATGCAGCAAGTAGTTCCGGCTTTAAAAGGCAATGTGTTTTCTGAAAAATGGGCTTATCTCGTCTATGAAATAGACAAAAACAGTGAACCATACACCACTGTCCTTGAATGGCAAAAGCGCCTTACCCAGCCTTTGAGAATTCAACTGGTAGAAGAAGTAGACAACCGGGTTTCAAAAACACTGCAGGAAGTTTTCATGGATAAGGGCAAGAGTGGATGGGAAGGCCGGGATACTCATAAATAGCTGGTAGTGCAGATCCGCAAGGTTAAGCAGGTTCAACTATATTCTTTAGCCCTCTGCTTTCATTAGATTTTGGTAAAAAAGACACAATTATTGCACCTGTAACAGCAATGCAAATAAGTACAATAAATCCGGGGGCATAACTTTTTGCGAAATCATATAAAGCTCCTACCAGCATAGGGAAAGTCGATTCAGCAATCCCATCTGCAACTAAAATTATACCCATTGTTCGTCCCAATGCTCTTATGCCAAAAAGATCTCCTGCCATCAAAGGGATAATCATATAATCACCTCCAAGTCCAATACCAAAAATAATTGCAAAAATATAGATCCGTCCGGGGAAATCTGGCATAAGCAACAGGGGTATTGCCGTCGCCACAATCAAATAGATCAGGATCATTACATATTTGCGACGCAGTAAATCAGCGAGCCAGCCCATCAGCACCCTACCTGCTAAGCTAGACAATAATACAAATGACATTACATTGGCAGCCTCTGATTGAGTAAAGTTAAGATCACGTAAATAAAGTTTTAAGTGTTGTCCTACACCACCCACAGCCCCGATCGAACACATGCTGCCCAAAGCTAACAGATAAAAGTTGCGGTTTGTAAGTATATTTTTTATAGGGACAGCCGGTTCACTTTTACCCCGTTCTGAGGGCTTCACAGAAGATCCCTTAATGAAGTACGACATGGGCAATGCAATAAGAATTATCAGGAAGCCCAGAGAAGATAAAGCATTATGCCAACCAAAATGCCGCTCCAGTCCTGCTGATATCTGAGGAACAAGTGCACCACCGGTTCCTATACCCAGGTATGCAATTCCCATAGCTTTACCTCTGTTTTTATCAAACCAGCGGGAGATTAAAACCTGGCAAGGTAATGGTCCTCCGCAGACATATCCAAGAGCATTAAAAACATAAAAGAGATAAAACATTCCTAATGAGTGGGCAAAACTTAATCCGATAAGGGCTGTTCCCATCATCAATGCCCCGGACATCATCAACTTCCTCGGACCATACTTATCAATCATCCATCCCGCAATAAACCCAAACAAGGGCCCAACAATCAATTTGCCTAAAGCATTGCCGGAAGTTACGATAGTCCGCGACCACCCATATTCTTTTATCATAAAATCATAGAAAAACGGTAACCCATAGTAGGCAAATCCAACTATACCAAAAAGTGTTAAGAATGAGGTCGCAACTATGTATGTCTGTGAGCTTCGCTTTGGCAAACCAATACCGGCTGTTTGAATTATATTTCCCATATCAATTACAAAATACCAAATGTATATATTTTAAATCAGATACAATTCCCTGCCAGGCGGTTCATACTCCAATATGCACTTCCGGGTAATGAACTGTATCAATCAACATGTGAACTTTTAATCCGCCTATCTACTTTCCGTCTCCTCTAGAATTCCTGCCAACCCCTTTTAATATGTCACTACATAACCTGATCGTGGTGGAATGGATTAAAAGAACTTCTTTAAATGTCAATTCGTACGTTCGGTAGTCCGACAAATTTAATTTCTGTATTTTTGCTAATGTTGTATTTAGTTTGTGAAAAACCAAATTACAACTTTTGGGGAAACCTCCGGGGATTACTTCATCTTTTAAAAAATTAGTTGGACACTAATAATATAAATATTAATAAATAATTAAAATGTCAAAAACAAATTACTCAAGGCGTGAATTTGTAAAACAAAATTCACTGGCTGGTCTTGGAGCAGCAGTTGCCATAGGTGTGGCGCCTACTCTTTTAGCTAATTGTGCACCTGATGCTGGCACTCCGGCAATACTTGGAGGCCAGAAGTTAAGAACCAAAGCCTGGCCGGTTTGGCCATTGTGGAATCCTGCAACAGACGAGGAACAAATTCTTAAGGTTCTTCGAAGCGGAGTATGGTCACGCGCGGGTGTTGTGACCGAATTCGAAAAAAAATGGGCAGAAACAATTGGTGCGAAGCGTTGTCTAGCGGTAGTTAATGGGACGAACGCCTTGATTGCTTCACTTATTCAGCTAGACATAGGGGGTGGGGATGAAGTAATCGTTACTCCATATACCTTTATTTCAAGCATTCAGGCTGTACTGATAGCTGGAGCAATGCCGGTTTTTGTTGATATTGATCCGGAAACATTTCAAATTAATCCTGATAAAATTGAAGCGAAAATCACATCTCATACCAGGGCAATTATGCCTGTGCATATCTTAGGCTTGCCTGCCAATATGGAAAGGATCATGGAGATTGCAAAAAAACATAACCTTCTTGTGGTAGAAGATGCCTGTCAGGCATGGTTGGCGGAAGTAAATCACAAGAAAGTAGGGACATTCGGTAATGCCGGCTGTTTTAGTTTTCAGAATTCAAAACATTTGCCTTTAGGTGAAGGAGGAGCTATTGTAAGCGATGATGAAAAATTTATAGATAGATGTTACTCTTACCACAATATGGGTTTTCCATTCGGAGGAGTCATCGGGGCAGTAGGTACCGGATCAGTTATGCTGGGGACTAAAATACGAATAACAGAATATCAGGCTGCCATTGGACTGGCTCAATTGGGTAGGTTGGATGAACAGACCACAACACGGAATAAAAATGCCACATACCTGAGGTCTAAAATCAAGGATATCCCTGGAATTATACCATATAAACTCTACAATAACGTAACCAGAGCTGCTTTTCATATGTTTGCCTTCCGTTACAAAAAAGAAGAATTTCAGGGTTTATCCAGATCGAAGTTTCTAGAAGCACTAACCGCAGAGGGAATTCCTAATTTAAGCGGATATGCGCCCTTCTTAAATAAACAGCCATACTTAAATAATGCTTTTCAATCGAAAAATTATCAAAAGATGTACCCGAAGGAGATGCTGGATTTTGATAAATACACTGAGCAAAATAAGTGTCCGGAGAATGATGTTTTATGCGAAGAGGCAGTGTGGTTAATGCAGAATTTGCTG
>JBGOZX010000134.1:0-11637 GCA_041480425.1 Bacteroidia bacterium | reverse complement strand
GTGCTAAAAGTATTGAAGTCAGGAATCTTGAGACACTGGAAAACATCAGCATTATAAGAACCCAGATGGATTATGCAATAAGGGAGAGTCTTCTGGGGCTCGATAAAATGATCATATTTGATATGGATAATACCCTTCTTGAAGGGAGCTTTATTACGGCTGCAGCAGATGAATTTAATTTCAGAGACGAGTTGATCAAAATTGTGACAGAAAATCATAATCCTTTTACGCGCACCAAATCGATTGCCAGGTTATTAAAAAACAGGTCATTTAATGAGATATTGGGAATCGTAGATAATATAAAAATCGTTAAAGATGCTGAATATGTTATTCGCGAATTAAAAAAGAAAGGTTACATATGCGGCATTATAAGCGATAGTTACGATGTAGTAACAAATCATCTGAAGAACAAGCTTAAAATGGATTTTTCAATAGCAAATGAACTGGAGTTTTCCAGGAGCGTGGCTACCGGTGAAGTAAAAACTCCTTCTGCCTTCATCAGAAATAAAAATAGTAAATGTGACCACGATTTTTGCAAATCGAATGTGCTTCATCAGTTGGCTGAGAACTATAAAATTGACATTAAAAATATAATTTCAATCGGCGACAGCGAAAATGATATTTGTCTCGTTAAGCAGAGCGGAATTGGAATAGCCTTCTGTTCCGAGAACAAATTTCTGAATCTGGTGGCTGACAAAATTATTTCGGAAAAAAGTTTTTTACAAATACTTGAGGTTGCTTATTAAGTTATTCTGGCAAATAAATATATTCTGTTCCAGAGTTTTAATAAAATATAAATATTACATATCAAACCTTTATGTAATTTGTTGAAAAAGCCTATTGTCTGGCGGATTTTTTTCGAGATTATTTTTGCAACTTTGACCCGGGTTTAATACAAATGACATCATGAGAATTCTTATATTTCTTATCATTGGATCTGTCCTGCTATCATCGTCATGCGCCGGGACTAATAAACGCCTCAGGAAAAGCAGGAAACCTGAGACAGAGAAAGTCGATTACAAATCTGAAGAAAAGAAAACATTAATGCCGGCAACACCTATAAAAGAAGTTGAGGAGAAGCTCATCGTCCATAATGAAAAGCTACCGGATCCACATAGGTACTTTGTCATAATAGGCAGTTTCAGGAATCCTGATAATGCAAAAAGATGTCAGAACCAGATAAAGAAAGACGGATTCGTTTCTGAGATCCTGAAAAATGAAGCCGGACTGTACCGGGTATCAGTTATGGCGACAGATGATGTAACTCAGGCCCGGAATGAGGTCAGGAGAATATGGGCAAGATTCACCAGATATTCTGATACCTGGCTGCTCATTCAAAAAATAAAGTAAATAAAAATAAACAGCTCCTGGGTTTTTATCAGATCAGGGCTTTTCAGGAAGGCCTTATTGACTTTTTCGACGGTCCAGGTTCTTTTATTCAATATTCGTATTAAAAATGTTTATCTTCCCTTTTTAACTCTATCATTATGAAAAATAAATTATATTTTCTGGTTGGTATATATCTTGTTTTTTCTGTCCCGGCTTTCTCACAATCAGGTTCAATAAAACAAGTTAAACTGTGTCAATTTGATTTGCAGTCATCTGCACTTATTTCAGCTTCCGGAGAGGAACTTTCGACAACGGATTATAAATCAAAGGTTTATTGGTTCCCGGTAAAAGTACCGTCTACCGTTCTGACGGGTCTTGTTGCTAATGGGGTTTACCCCGATCCCTATTCGGGATTAAACAATATGCTGATTCCGGATGCCTCTGATAAATTCAATAAAAAGTATAAACTTGAGCAATTCAGTCACCTGCCGAATGATCCTAATCCATGGAAGAAGCCCTACTGGTACCGGACAACCTTTCAAGTACCTGCAGCTGATCAGGGACGTTACTTCCAGCTAATATTTAAAGGGATAAACTACCGTGCAGGTGTATGGCTGAACGGGCAACAGATAGCCGATTCCACAGAGATGGCAGGTATGTTTGCCGAATATAGTCTGGATGTAAGCAAAAAGATAAAAACCGGAAGTGAAAATGTACTTGCAGTAAAAATCTATCCGCTCGATTATCCGGGCTTACCTTCTACAGAGCAGCTTGAAGCTCTTGGAGATTTTTATCCAAACGGAGGTCCTACCGGTGATATTGGTAAGAATGTTACCATGCTCTGCTCTGTTGGATGGGACTGGGTACCCCCTGTCAGAGATCGGAACATAGGAATCTGGTTACCTGTATACCTCCGGACCTCGGGTGATGTTACAATTGGTCGCACAAAGATTGTTACGGCACTCCCGAATGAACCTGATACAAGTCTTGCAAAACTCTCTCTGAACCTGACATTATTTAACCATAGCGGGGCCAACGAAACAGGGAAACTAATAATCGTAATCACTCCTGAAAACTTTCAGGGCAAATCAATACAGTTTTCAAAGAGTGTTGCAATCGAAAAAGATGCATCAGCTAATTTAGATTTGAATGCAGAAAATACAAAGGAACTTATAATTAACAAGCCATATCTATGGTGGCCAAATGGTTATGGTAAAGCCAACCTTTACCGGATCCGTCTGCAATATGTTAATGGGTCAGAAATTTCAGACGATACATCATTTGTGTTTGGTATCAGGACAGTCTCTACTAAGGGTGTTGATGTGAACGGAAGCTGGCGCCGCGATTTTTATGTAAACGGCAGGAGGGTCCATTTGACAGGTGGAGCCTGGGTACCTGATTTTATGCTGAATCGCGATTCATTAAGGTATGACTACGAATTGCATTTATGTCGTAATTCCAATATTAACCTTGTCAGGATATGGGGAGGTGGAGTGACCCCGTGTGATGAATTCTTTGAGGCAGCTGACAGGTATGGACTTATGGTATGGTCCGATTTCTGGGTAACAGGAGATACACAGGGCGAATTCAAAGGGTCACCCGACTGGCCTCTTGAAGGCGATGTTTTCAAAAAGAATGTAACCAGTACAATTCTCCGGATAAGAAATCATCCCAGCCTTCTTGTATGGACAGGCGGTAATGAAGGTCATGCACGCAAAGAACTTTACGATTTCATGAGGAACAGTATCATTTCTCTTGATGGTACAAGGCCATTCATTCCAAGCTCTTCCGGATTTGCCAGACTTACGGAAGGATGGTCCGGGTCGTGGCCTGATAATCTTCCGGGCGGTGTTTACAGTGGTGGTCCTTATACCTGGCAGGATCCAAAAGCTTACTACTCAAGAGCTATAGCAGGAAAGGACTGGGTTTTTAAAGATGAGACAGGTATTCCTTCACAGCCTCCCTACAATATTATGCCGAAGATCATTCCAAACCTGGTTTGGGATAAGACTCTGCCATTTCCATTAAATAACACATGGGGTTATCATGATGCTGCTACAGGCAATGGTCGCTGGGATTTGTACTATAAGGAGATGGTAAAAAGATATGGTGAGCCTGAAAGCATGGAAGACTTCTGTAATAAAATGCAGCTGATGAACGCTATCGGTTACCAGGGGATATTTGAAGCTGCAGGGCATAAGCTAAATGATATAGGTGGCATAATGCTATGGAAACTAAATGCTGCCTTTCCGAGTGTGGTGTGGCAGGTATATGACTGGTTCCTTCAGCCTAATGCCGGTTACTATTTTATGCAGAATGCCTGTGAACCTGTTCACATTCAGCTGAATCTCAGCAATCAAAAGGTTACAGTATTAAACAGGACATATAAACCGGTTTCCAACCTTACTTCACAGGTCGATCTGTACACTCTAGACTCAAAATCCATATTTCATGAAACAGTACATATCAGCCTGTTACCTTCTGACGTTAAGGAAACAACCTCTTTATCTGCGGCACTGGCTGATGCGAAAGGAGTTACATTCGTTGTACTGAATCTGAAAGATGCTTCAGGGAAAGTGATCTCACACAATATTTACTGGATTTCATCTGACGGAGATTATAAGGCAATGAATAAAATGTCGGGAACGTATGTCAGTGTCAATGTACTTAAGTCAGAAAATGGGAAGAACGACAAAAAATGGACTTTGCAGATTACCAATACCTCTGACAAAATTGCTTTCTTCATTCGTCCGCAATTAATGGCAGACAATGAAGAGATATTGCCCAGCTTCTGGTCAGAGAATTATTTCTCCCTGGCACCATCAGAAAGTACTACAATAACAGTTAGTTGTCCTGTATCAAAGCTGGTTGGGACAAGTCCGGTTTTAAAAGTATCAGGGTGGAATGTTGCAAAACAGGAGATTGTTCTCATGATGAAATAAATTTCAGGATTTGTTTATTAAATTGTATGCAGACAGCTTTAACTAACGCAACTGTTTTTACAGGTACAGAAGAAATCACCGGGAAGGCAATTCTTATTGAAAACGACAGTATCGAAGCTCTGGTTGATGTTGAATCGATCCCTGAAAGTGCAAAGATAATTGACTGTGATAAAACTTATATTGCTCCCGGATTAATAGATCTGCAGATTGCCGGAGGAGGCGGTTTTTTATTTTCTGCTAAACCAACTGTTGAGGCACTAAAGGCTATTACCAATAGTATCGTAGAAAGTGGTACAACAGGTTTTCTTATTGTAATTCCGTCAAATTCCTTTGAAATTTACCGGGAGGTTATCAGAATAGTAAAAGCTAATCCTCATCCTGCTGTTCTGGGCCTTCATCTTGAGGGCCCCTATATTAATCCGGTCAGGAGGGGTGCACATTTTAAAGATTATATAAAACGCCCTCAAAAGAAGGAAATTGAAGTGTTACTTGCTGAGGCAGATGGAGTTGTAAAGATGATTACACTGGCTCCGGAATTTTGCGATCCCGGATTTATCAGATTCTTGAAGGATAATGGCGTAGTAGTTGCTGCCGGACACAGCAATGCAACTTTTAAGGAGGCTGTGCATGGTTTTGAGTGGGGAATTCAGACAACTACTCACCTGTTTAATGCAATGTCACCATTGCATCATCGTGATCCAGGACTGCCCGGGGCAACTTTCGAAACAGAAAATATATATGCCAGCATTATAGCAGATGGTATTCACATAGATTACAATATAATATCTATCGCCAAAAAGATAATGAAGGAGAGACTTTACCTTGTGAGTGATGCGGTTGAAGAAAATATTGACGGTATATATTTACATGTAAGACGAAAAGATCGCTTTACATTACCTGACGGCACCTTATCAGGATCACTTCTTACGATGCTGAAGGCAGTGCAAAATTGCGTGGAACATGTTGGTATCCCGTTAGATGAAGCCTTACGCATGGCATCGTCTTATCCTGCCCGGCTGATTAATGCCTCTGATGCAGGACAAATAGCCCGGGGATTCAAAGCGAACCTGATTGTATTCAACAAAGATTTTGAATTAAAATCTTTCTGTATCAATGGTGAATTTAACTCATGACAAGAAGTTTTTTCCTCTCTATGATAAGATCCTTTGAGAAATACCTGATATTGTGCTTTTTGCTATTCTTATTTGTTTTCTGCAAAAATGAAGGTCCTTCCGGCGCCAGGATCCGGAGTAACCACTCAGTGGGGAACCTTTCAGGAGCGATCCGGAATGCAAAAAAAGGAGCATCGATTAAAGCAAATGGCGCCATTATCCGTGGAGATACAACATCCAAAAAACTGGCATTGGTTTTTACCGGTGATGAATTTGGAGATGGTGGTGACGTTATTGTTGCAACTTTAAAACAACAAAATATTCATGCGTCATTCTTCTTAACAGGTAATTTCTACAGGAAAGAAGAATTTAAAGCCATCATAAAAAAGTTGCGGAAAAATGAAAATTATCTGGGTTCTCACTCCGATAAACATTTACTGTATTGCGATTGGACAAAAAGGGACAGCCTGCTGGTAACCAGAAAACAATTTATGGAAGATATATTAAACTCTTACCGGGAGTTAAAAAAATGGGAAATTAATACCGGAAATGCGCATTATTTTTTACCCCCTTACGAATGGTATAATGATTCCATTGCCGTATGGACTAATCAAATGGGATTGCAGCTGGTTTGCTTTACACCGGGTACCCGAAGCAATGCAGATTATACTTATCCCGAAATGGGGAATAAATATGTTGATAGTAACACTATTTTTCAATCTATTCTGCTTTATGAGCAGCGATCTTCAGTTGGGATGAATGGGTTTATTTTACTGATCCATATTGGTACGGACCCGAGGAGGACCGATAAATTCTATTTCCAACTTCCTGCTCTGATTGAGGAATTAAAGAATCGTGGCTATCAATTTGTTAAAATAGATGAACTGTTAAATTAATTTACCGGCTGAAAAACTCATAGGATTATTATGGCTCTTTTAGGGATTGATCTGGGAGGTACAAAACTTGCATTAGCCACCTTAACTGAAAAGGGGGAGATCTTAAGCAAAGAGACAGTTGCCCTTAAAAACCGAAAAGGCGCTGAGGTCGGGAAACTTATTACTGACCAGATCAATAAATTCCTGCATTCCGCTGAATTGCAGGGGAATAAAATAAATTCTATTGGTATATCTGTCCCGGGTATCAGCCATACTACAGCAGGCACTGTATGGGCTCCAAATATTCCGGGATGGATCGATTACCCTCTGTTGCATGAGGTGAAAAAAGTATGTGGGTATATTCCGGTAACAATCGACAGCGACAGAGCCTGTTATATACTGGGAGAGTTGTGGCAGGGCAATGCCAGGGGGTGCCGGGATGCAATTTTTTTAGCTGTAGGAACAGGTATTGGCGCCGGAATATTGATCAATGGCGAAATACTGCGAGGCAGCCATGATATTGCGGGTGCAATAGGATGGATGGCACTTAACAGACCTTTTGATAATCAATATATTAAATGTGGTTGTTTTGAATACTTTGCATCAGGGGAAGGTATTGCAAATCTGGCCAGGGCATTTTTGAAAGAACAAAAAGCTTATAAAGGTGAAATGAAAAAAACACACATTGATAAAATAACATCACAAGATGTATTTGCTGCTTATGAAAACGGTGACCCGCTTGCAGTTAAGGTGATCAGATTATGTATTGAGTTATGGGGAATGGCGGTGGCAAACCTGGTAAGCCTGTTTAATCCTGAGAAGATTATAATAGGTGGTGGTGTATTTGGTCCCGGAATACTATTAATCCCCGCCATTAAAAAAGAAGCTTCTAAATGGGCACAACCCGTCAGCATTAACCAGGTGAGCTTAGATGTCTCAGGTTTGGCGGGTGATGCGGGAGTTTTTGGTGCCGGATTTCTTGCTTTGAAAAATATGCCCGGTTTTAACCTTTCAAAATAGATAAGATGTACAAAAAAAAAGTGGTTTTTTGGGCAGCATGCATAGGTATGTTATTCTTCGGAATAAGCCTGATCACCCTGGGCTCCGTTGTCCCTGATCTTAAAGATAAATTACATATAAATGATATATCTTCCGGTACATTGTTTTCTATTTTACCTTTTGGAATCTTATCCGGATCATTGCTTTTTGGACCCATTGTTGATAAATATGGCTACAGGATTTTATTATCAATCTCCTGTGTTTTCATGTTTGCCGGATTTGAAGGTATTGCATACGCTCCATCAACAAATCTGTTGAAAATCTGCATTTATCTGGTCGGGTTTGGAGGCGGTGCGGTCAATGGTGCTACCAATGCATTAGTGGCTGATATCAGCGACAAAGATAAAGGTGCCAATTTAAGTTTATTAGGTGCATTTTTCGGAATAGGAGCTCTTGGAATGCCTCTCATTTTAGGGATTTTTAAAAACATTTTTAATTTTGAGGTAATTGTAGCCACAGTTGGAGTACTGACATTAGTGACAGGAACATTCTTTCTTCTGATTAAGTTCCCTCCTCCAAAACAAACACAGGGATTTCCGATTACCCGAAGTCTTACACTCCTTAAAGACAAATTATTAATTCTGATTGCTTTTTTCCTTTTTTTCCAAAGCAGCTTTGAAGGAATTATTAATAACTGGACAACAACCTACCTTATAAAGCAGCTAGCCATTAATCAAAGCAAAGCATTGTATGCGCTTTCATCATTCGTGGCTGGAATGTGTGTGATGCGATTACTGATAGGTAGTGTTTTCAGATCTGCTCCGGTAAAAAAAATACTGATCGCCTCTTTCGTACTGATACTGACGGGATTAATATTATTAAAAACCGGTAATTCATTTAATATAGCTTTAATGGGGTTAGTGTGTTTGGGTGCAGGTTTAGCCGGTGGTTTTCCGATTATGCTGGGATTTGTCGGGGATCGCTATACTGAACTTTCCGGTAGTGCGTTCAGCTTTGTTTTGTTTATTGCTTTAATTGGCAATATGCTGGTTAATTATGGAATGGGAATAATCGCCCAGAATTTTGGTATACATCATTTAATAACTGTTGCTTTTGCAGAATCAGTTATATTGATATTATTGTGCCTGATCATCCTGAATAAAATAAAAAACAACAAATAAACGCTTTAAAATCAAATTATTATGTTAGCAACACAATGGCTTAACAATGCAAGAGGGATAATGACCCGGATTGAAGAGACACAAATGGATAATATCCGCAAAGCTGCCGGAGTAATGGCAGATACAATTGAATGTAACCGCTGGGTTCATACTTTCGGATGCGGACATGCAACATTACCGATCGAGGAAATGTATCCGCGAATTGGTGGTTTTGTAGGGTTTCACCCGATGATAGAAATACCTCTTAGTTTTTTTACCCACATTACGGGCGAAATGGGAGTGCACCAGTTTGTATTTCTGGAACGTGTTGAAGGCTATGGTATAGAAATTATGAAAGGCTATGATTTTGATAAGCGTGATACCATGTGGCTTTTTTCACATTCTGGCATTAACAATGTAAACATTGATATAGCTCTCGAGGCTAAGAAAAAGGGGATGAAGGTAGTAGTATTTGGCTCAGCTTCTGAAGCTAAGGGGAAGCAGACCAGGCACTCATGCGGGAAAACAATTTTTGACCTGGCTGATATTGTAGTTGATACTTGTGCTCCTTTAGAAGATGCCTCGGTACCTCTTAAAAACCATCAGGATAAAATCGGACCGGTATCAACAATGGCTTTCATCACCTGTGTCTGGATGACAATTACAACGGTAGCGGAACTTTTAGCTGACAGAGGGGTAAAACTGTATATTCACCCATCGCATAATGTGCCGGGTGATGGTACTGCAAAAATCCGGTTAGATGAAGCATTAGCAGAATACAAACGCAGAATTTCAGGGGTATAGGGACAAAATATCTATAAGAACATTTAAATTTTTTTAACAGATTAACAGATCCATTCCGAATGTCGGTTTTGATTGCAGATCCCCAGCACACGGGGAAACCATACTGCAACTTACTCTCTCTTACTGTTTAAGAGCTGCCTTAGTAAAAACGTAATCAGGTATAGGCTGGTTAAATTTCACAGAGGTGATATTGAACTCGGTTCCTTCGCCCTGCTTCAGCATATCCTTATAAACGACTTTTGTAGGGAACCAGCGACCATCGATCTGTTTTACTTCTGAAAGGGTGGTGCGTTTCAGCAACTGACCGCTCCTGGCATAAAGCTCCTCGCGGAGTGGCACATATCTCTCAGTATCAATCCACATCTTTCGTGAATGATATGCCACATCACTTACCTTCGCTGTAAGCTCAAGAATCCGGGTGTTCCTGCCGTCAATCATCTCGTTCCCGGTGATCTTTGCCGAATATATCTCGGTGAGTTTCCTGTCATCCATCATATCCTCATACGAAAGGTCAGACCCCATTACCGACTGCCTGAGCATGTGCCCTGAGATCTGGATAATACGGTCTGTTGAGGGGGAATATATCCAGAGCTGGTTAGTGAGTTTGAGCATCTTGGTTCCCTGCTCACGCGCAGGCGAAAGATATTCGGTGAACGACTGCTTTTCGCCGACCGAATAAGTCCTCGACGTTATGGTCCTGCTTGTACGCGTACCGTGTATGGTCATCGACGATTCAAAAATACGGTTGTCAGATGACATATTTTTTTCAACCCTCTTCAGAATATCCTCAGCATCCTGATTGGCAAAGCCTGATAAAATCAGCACCGGTACGATAAGTATAAAAATCTTCTTCATAGAAATGTTTTTAAGCTTCAAGTTCTTTGAATAACAGGGCTGTCTGCCGTTTGTATATACCTATTCCTGATAGCATTGTCCCAATCACTGTTGAAATAAGTCCCGGAACAAATCCGATGTAAAAGTCAACAGGTGTGATTCTTGCCCTGATGACTGTCGGCATCATTAGCGATGAACCCTTCATCATTCCTGAAATATTAATGCCATATTCCTGAATGAGCCAAGCAAAGAAGAGGCCAAGAGTAGTACCAATCACCGAACCCGCAATACCTATCATAACCGATTCGTAAATCATTGTCCGGTAAACATGTCCCTTTTCTTCCCCCATTGCCAGGCGTATACCGACCTCCCCGTAACGGCGGAGGCCTCCAAGCAAACCTGCATTCCACAGAACCAGCGACATGGCAAACACGAAAATCATCGAGATATATGTTGAAAATACTTTCGACATGTTAACATAAGTGCCCATATTACCCTGCTGGCTGAGGCTCTTCATAACAGGGGCATATTGGTTGGTTTTACCAGCATGTGCCGATGTGAACCTCTCTGCTTCTTTCAATGCAAGTTCGTCGTTGTAAAATCCCCCTTTAAAGAATCCTACTATTTCACCCGCGGCATCCTCCATATTGAGGGCAAGTCTTACATCCTCAATATCTGCAATGATGGTTCCACGGTCGAGTGCTTCCTGACCCAATGATACTGTACCGGAGACCACGAAGTTGTATATAGTCATACTCCCGTACATTGTTGAGCTGATAAGTGTTACATTATCACCGGGATTTATCATGAGCTTCAGGGAGAACTCTTCGCTTAACAGGGCTTCGCCTCGGGTTTCCGGCAGTTTACCTCTGAGGAGCGACTTTTCGAGGTTCAAACGCTCAATCTCGGGTGATCCCTCCGATAACAGGTCTAACCCCATCCCTATTGACGGACCCTGCGACCTGGTCTCTCCGTTCTCATCCGGTGCGTCTATAAGTCCGCCGAAGTGTATTCGTGGCGACCACTCAATGCCTGGATACTGTTGATGAAGCTCTCTGATCAGGGCGCTTACATCGACCATTGCCAGATCGTTCGGAATCTGTTGCATGTTTTCAGCATAAGCCATAGTCATTACCTTCAGGTGACCGTTTGAGAATCTGGCATTCATCTCTATTATGTCGCCCATAATACCCGTTATATAGGCGTGCATCAGGACAGTGAGTGTTACGCCAATGGCTACAACAATAACTGGTAGCCGGCTACGGCTCTTGTCCCTTATAAGTCCTTTAAGCAGAAATCTTATCATTGTATTTTCCCTCTTAATGCTTCAGTTGGATTCATTTTAGCAATTCTCCTTGCCGGCCAGTAACTTACAACTGCAGTAACCAGCATTACTATAAGCACTGTAAATACTACCAGTCCTGCACTGTAGACAGGATACAGGGTTTGGGCTATAGCCATCCCGAATTCGCTGGTGTCGATTGGCATTGTCCAACCTGCTTTAGCCTGCCAGGCAAGAAACGGCAATCCATAAGCTGCCGAGAACAGGGCTGCAAGAACAGCATGCATGGTGCCCTCGACC
>JBGOZX010000133.1:0-11647 GCA_041480425.1 Bacteroidia bacterium | reverse complement strand
GAGAATGACGGTACAATAATAAGTATTGAGGATACTGGCGGAGACCTGAAGGAAAAGAATTCTGTTGAATTCCATAATGGTATTATAATTCCGGGATTTGTAAATTGTCATTGTCATCTTGAACTTTCCCACATTAAAGGCTGGATACCCCGGGGACAGGGTCTAGCTGAATTTATCAGACTTATACGCACTTCCATGGAAGTTTATGGGGAAAACATCCTTCACCCGATATCATCGGCCAATAATGAAATGTATATTGAGGGGATAGTGTTATGCGCGGATATTTGTAACACAACCGTTTCATTTGATATTAAAAAAGAGAGCCGGATAAAGTATATATCCCTTCTGGAGGTTTTTGGAATTGATACCAAAAAAGCCAGCCGGAGAATGGATGAAATAATCAAGATCTCCAACAGGGCGGAAGAGCTCGGACTGCCTTTCTGGTTTGTCCCTCATTCTGCCTACTCATTGTCATTATCCCTCTTCCATCTTCTCAGGAAGAGGACCGGAGACAATAAAGTAACCTCTGTGCATTTTATGGAAACTGCCTCGGAGAAAATCTTTCTTGAGAATCATGACGGGCCAATAATGGCATCTTATAACGAGTCAGGATTAGCTCTCCAGGCATTGGAAACTGTTAAAAACCATACAACTGCAGTCCTGGAAGAAATAACTCCCTCGGGCAATCTTATCCTTGTTCATAATACTTGCGTCGATAAGGAAATAATAATAAAAATAAGACAAAGACAAAATTTATTCTGGTGCCTTTGCCCGAATTCAAATATCTATATTGAGAATAAAATCCCGCCACTTGACCTCCTGCTTGAAGAAGATTGCGACATAGTTATCGGAACAGATAGTCTTGCTTCCAATTCCAGACTCAGTATCCTTGAAGAGCTAAAAACCCTGCAAAAATATTTCCCGTTGGTTTCACTTGAAGATATGGTTCGCTGGGCTACCATAAACGGAGCAAGAGCACTCGGAGAAGAAGATTTTTTTGGAAAGATTGAACCGGGCAAAAAGCCAGGATTACTTCTTCTTCAAAATGTCGACCTTCTTAATATGAAGTTACTGTCCGAAAGTAATATAAAAAGGCTCTTGTAAATTTTGTTACTTTTGAGTCTGTTGAAAAGAAATAAGAATGGCTACTTTTCTGTTTGATAAGATAATTTTCGGACCGGTAAAAAGTAGAAGGCTTGGTATATCTTTGGGTATTAACCTTTTACCAGCTACGAAAAAGGTATGTAATTTCAACTGTATATATTGCGAATGCGGTTGGACACATGATATTAAAAATGCAAAAAGCTGGTTCCCCTCACGTGAAGAGGTATATGAAGCACTTAATCTGAAACTCGCCGGGATGAAAGACTCGAACCAGTATCCTGATGTGATTACTTTTGCCGGTAACGGGGAACCTACTCTTCATCCTGCTTTCCCCGGCATAATTGACGATAGCATCGAGCTGAGAAACAAGTACTTTCCGGAGGCTAAAATCGCTGTATTATCTAACTCAACAACAATCACAATACCTCTAATTAAAGAGGCATTGTTAAAAGTTGATAAGAATATTCTTAAACTTGATTCCGGATTTGATCTTACTGTCAGAATTCATAACCAGCCACAGGTAAATATCAAGGTAACTGAACTCATCGAAAACCTAAAGAAATTCGACGGGGAATTAATTATCCAGACACTTTTCCTGCGTGGATTTTACAATGGCAGGAGCATCGATAATACCACTCCCGAAGAGTTGAATGCATGGCTTAAGGCAATCGAAATGATAAAACCCTCTGAAGTGATGATATATACCATTTCAAGAGATACACCTGAAGGTGGCCAGTTTAACAAAGTACCTTTGTCTGAACTGAGGCGTATTGCTGCAATGGTGAAAAAGCTTGGAATTGAAACCCAGGTATCCGGCTGATATTGAAAAGAAAAAAAAACATACTCATCTGTCCTCTTGAATGGGGTCTCGGTCATGCCGGACGAATGATCCCATTGGCAGGAAGACTGAATGAGATGAATAACAACATTTTTATAGGTGCAGGAGATGAGCACTTATCTCTATTCCGAAATGAATTATCAGGATTAACCTATATCAATTTCCCCGGATTCAGACCAGGTTATTCGCGATTTTTACCACAATACCTGGCACTTCTCCTGAAGATACCTCTACTTCTTTACCATATAGTCAGGGAACATGTCAGGTTAAAAAGCATTATTCGCGATTATAATATTGATATTGTAATAAGTGATAATCGTTTCGGCCTCTGGAACAGGAAGGTGCAAACAGTGTATATTACTCACCAGCCTTTAATACCTTTCCCAAAGCTTTTCAGGTTCATGGAACTGGCAGGTATCCTTCTTCACCGTTTCATCATAAAAAAATATACGTTCTGCTTTATCCCCGATCTTCCCGGAGAACTGAATGTTTCAGGCAGATTAACCCACGGATTGAAGCTTCCCGGGAATGTGATGTATATCGGGATCTTATCGCGATTTACTAATTCCGGCTTTTCGGGCAATGAAAACAGGGATAAATTTCCGCATAACACGGTAATACTTTCAGGGCCTGAGCCACTGAGGGGAATTTTGAAACAGAAACTTATCAATATTCTGAAGGACAAAGAGCCACCGACAATAATCCTTGAGGGTAAACCAGGTAAATACAGAGAATTAACCCGATCAGGGAATATCCTCTCTTACAACCATCTTCCCTCATATGAAATGCAAGACATGATTTCTGGAAGCGAAAGCATCATCTGCCGCTCGGGATATACTACTATTATGGAACTTATAAGTCTTAAATGCAGCGCATTACTTATTCCTACACCGGGTCAGACGGAACAGGAATATCTTGCTAAGTATCTTTCAGAAAAAGGTTGGTTTGCTGCTGCATCCCAGAAGAGCCTTAAATCTGATATCTCCCTGCCCAAACGCAAAGCAATGTGGACTGATGAAATAATTGTAAAAAGCAGGGAACTCCTTGATTACGCTTTGAGTGAGCTGTTAAAACGCTAATATAAAGAGACTTAATCCAAGTAGTCCTGTCAGGAATCCTATCCATACCTGAGATGGGTTATGGGAATTAAGTCTTAATCGGGAAGAAAGAACACATCCTGCTGCCAGAATTACTGAAATTAAATACCAGGTAAGAGGTGTGTACATTTTTACTGAAAGGACCAGCACAACAGCGGCCAATGCTCCTGCTCCGACAGAATGAAGTGAAATCTTCCACCATAAATTGATCAGTGTCACTGCCACAACCAAAAAGGAGGCAGCGAAAATGAATGATTTCAAAAATACAGGGATCTGAAACCGGAATACAATGAATGAAGTTATGGAATAAAGCAGAGAAGTTGAGATAAGAGGAACTATTCTTTCTCTTCTCTCTTCAATCCTGTATGAACTTATGATATTCCGGTTTTTGAAAAAAGGAAGTAAGGAGAGTGGGATCAAAACACTATTTATCAATACGATAAAAAATAAGATCTTCTTTACTGAAAAGGGAAGGTATCCAAGAAGTGTGGGAGCTGAAAATATGATGCCCAATCCATACAAAGGCATAAACAAAGGATGAAAGATGCCAGAGATGATTTTCGCCAGTGTATCGGGGATATTGGTAGTTCTTTCTGTGCTCATTAAGGGTGTGTAATAATCATTTTAAATTTCAACAAACATTGTTCAATGTATCCTGCCTAAATCTCCCTTCTTAATCTGGCAACCGGAATATTAAGCTGCTCACGATATTTGGCTACAGTTCTCCTTGCAATCTGATACCCCTTTTCCTGAAGTATGTCTGTAAGTCTCTCATCCGTCAATGGTCTTCTCTTCTCCTCATTTTCAATACAATCTTGCAAAATCCTTTTGATCTCCCTTGTTGAAACCTCTTCTCCGCTATCCGTCTGAAGTCCTTCAGAAAAGAAGAATTTCAGAGGCAGGATTCCAAAATGGGTCTGGATATATTTACTGTTGGCAACCCTTGAAACTGTTGAGATGTCAAGACCTGTCATTTCCGCAACATCCTTCAGGATCATCGGTTTTAGCTTTGTTTCATCACCGTCAATAAAATACTCCTCCTGATACTTAAGGATAGCATTCATGGTAAGAAGAAGAGTGTTCTGCCGCTGCCTTATTGCATCGATGAACCATCTGGCCGAATCAATTTTCTGCTTCACAAAAAGAATGGCATCTTTCATCTCCTTTTTCAGGCTTTTGTCCCTGCTATATGATTGAAGCATTTCGCTGTAAGCTGTACTAAGTCTGAGTTCAGGTAGATTCCGTGAATTGAGATGCAGATCAAAACCATCTTCAGTCAGCTCAAGAATAAAATCAGGAATAATCTGCTGGGCTGTTTTACTGAATGAATCGCTGTAAACACCACCCGGCTTTGGATTCAGCTTAAGAATCTCATCAATTACTGTTTTAAGCTCTTTTTCCGATATTCCGAGCTTTGCAATAATTTTATCGTAATGTCTTTTTGAGAATTCTTCAAAATACAGGTCAAGAATTTTATATGCCAGTTTTACTGAAGGTTCTGAACGGTCACGTCTTGCAAGTTGTAACAAAAGACACTCCCGGAGTGATCTTGCCCCGACACCCGCAGGATCAAGATCCTGTATTATTTCAAGTACTTCCTCCAGTTCTTTTTCGGAAGTAGTTACGTTCTGAAGGAAAGCCATGTCATCGACAATATTTATCAATTCCCGTCGCAGATAACCATCTTCATCAATATTCCCCAGGATGTATTCTCCCAGGATTTTTTGTTTTTCGCTTAGTTCTCTTAGACCCAGCTGCGATTCAAGATGCTCATGAAAAGAAGATCCGACCGAAAAAGGGATTTCGTTTCTCTTTTCATCATCTTTGCTAAAGTTATTTGCCTGAAGACGATAATCAGGAATGTCGTCTTCCTCGATATAATCGTCGAGAGTGAATTCTTCCTGATCTTTATCTTTCTCCTCAAATTGTTCTTCCTCCTCCTCACCTGTAAGAATTTCTTCCTCCTCCTCGGAGCCTTCTTCCAGAGCCGGATTTTCTTCAAGTTCCTTTTTAATGCGCTGCTCAATCTGCAAAGTAGGGACCTCCAGCAGTTTGATCATCTGAATCTGCTGTGGTGAAAGTTTTTGCAACAGTTTCTGCTGTAACTTTTGCTTTAACATCCTTCCCTTTTAACTAAGACAGAATTAAATCAGTTGTCTAATACTCTGCATTTTTAGGGGTTCTTGGAAAGGGAATAACATCCCGGATGTTTGACATTCCGGTCACAAACAACATAAGCCTTTCAAAACCCAATCCAAATCCGCTATGAGGGGCAGTTCCGAATTTTCTCGTCTCCAGGTACCACCAGAGATCTTTTTCAGGCAGTTTTAGTTCTTTAATACGGGCTAATAACCTGTCATAAATCTCTTCTCTCTGCGATCCGCCAATAATTTCACCAATTCCGGGGAACAGAACATCCATAGCTTTCACTGTTTTGCCATCGTCGTTTTGCTTCATGTAAAAGGCCTTGATCTCTTTCGGATAATCAATAAGTATCACAGGTCGTTTAAAATGCTCCTCTACAAGAAATCTTTCATGTTCAGCCTGCAGGTCTCTGCCCCAGCCAACAGGGTATTCCCATTTTTTACCTGATGCCGTGAGTATATTTACAGCTTCAGTATAAGATATTCTTACAAACTCATTTTCAAGAACAAACTTAAGTCTTTCAAGCAGTCCCTTGTCGATCATATTATTAAGGAACTCAAGATCTTCCCGGCAGTTATCCAGAGCGTACCTGATCAGGTATTTGACAAAATCCTCGGCAAGATCCATATTATCCTTAATGTCGTAGAAGGCCATTTCAGGCTCAATCATCCAGAACTCAGCAAGATGGCGTGGGGTATTTGAATTCTCAGCCCTGAATGTTGGTCCAAATGTATAAATATCACTAAGAGCAAGAGCGGCAAGTTCTCCCTCAAGCTGCCCCGATACAGTCAGGTTTGTTTCTTTTCCAAAGAAATCTTCCCTGAAGTCGACATCTCCTTTTTCATCATGTGGAATATTCTTCAGGTCAAAAGTTGTAACATGGAACATCTCTCCGGCACCTTCAGCATCACTGCCGGTTATTATCGGAGTATGTAAATAAAAGAAACCTTTGTCATTAAAGTACTTATGAATTGCGAAAGCCATTGCATGTCTGATCCTGAATACAGCACTGAAGGTATTGGTTCTGAAACGCAGATGTGCAATCTCTCTCATGAATTCCATCGAATGGCCCTTCTTCTGAAGCGGATAAGTTTCCGCATCGCTCAGTCCGTAAAGCTCTATATTTGTGGCATTAATCTCAACATGCTGTCCCTGCCCCTGCGATTCTACAAGCTTCCCGCTTACAGCAATACAGGCACCCGTGGAGATATCTTTCAGAAGATTTTCATCAAAAGATGCTGCTTCGGCAACTATCTGGATATTATTGATGGTCGATCCATCGTTCAGAGCTATAAACACAATATTCCTGTTTCCCCTTTTTGTCCTGACCCAACCCTTTACCAGAACATCTGTTTCCAAATGCGGTAAGGACAAAAGCTCTTTGATCTTTATCCTTTTCATCATAATATAATTGTTTTTATTAGTGTGATGTAACTCGCATGTTTGGTATTATATTACTCAAAAGTCTATTTTTGCAAAACATGCTCGGTTCATCAGAATATAATTTATTTTCAAAAAAAATTCCCCCGCAAAAATAATAAATAGTTGACCGCAAAATTCCATTTAGGGCGTGTAATAAAATATGAAAATCACTTTACTAAACGTAAATATCTAATAATCAATTATATTTTTGAAAAATAATGTTCATTTTATTCTATTACACACCGTGAATCGCGATTATTTTGGTCATCCTTATAGGGAATCCTGTATCCATCAATTGATATATTGAATTTTTGTTTTAACGTGGTATTATTTTTGTGCAGTACTCTCCTCTTTATCAGATAATTTAATTGTTATAAATAATAATTCCGCATTATTGCAGTTTTAATTGAATAACAGGGTAATTAAACTTTAATATCTAAAATTTGGAGGCTCGAAAATCAATTTTTGCCCCATTCCTACTTTGCTTCGCTGAAGCTACGCGCAGCGCCGTCGGCGCTCCGTCGCTGAAGCTTTGGAGCGTAGGCGACAAGCCTTACGCTTGCGCTGAAGCTTCAGCGTAGACGCATGGCGGCCGATGGAAAGCGAAGAAGGGAGTAATTGTTTTGTTTTTTACTTCTATTATTATAAAGATTTACACTTGTAATACTTATTGATTTGATAATTAGGAAAATCTGAATAACTTTGGGTATATAATCGAAAACTGTTTATTACTATGGAAGAAAATAAGAAACTGATAGTCGTGCCCTGGGATTTTACTCATGTTGCCGACCACGCTTTGGCTCATGCAGTTAAGATTGGCCGGATGATCGGAAACGATATTTGTCTTTTGCATATTGTTGATGCCGGAATCAATCCAAAAGCTTATGGAGAAAAGCGAACCCTTTTGAATCATGTATGTGAAGAAAGCAGCAAAAAGTATAATATGACGATTTTTTCAAATATTTCTAAGGGAAGTATTTTTACTGCAATTGCCGAATTTGCTAATTCCAAAGAAGCGAGCCTTGTTGTAATGGGGACACATGGCATGAAAGGAATGCAGAAACTCACAGGCAGCTGGGCATTAAAAGTTATAGTAAAATCAAAAGTTCCGTTTATTGTTGTACAGGATCCGCCACCCGACCAGGAGAGGTATCATGATATTGTCTTCCCTGTTGATTTCAGGGTCGAGAACAAAGAGAATATTAGTATGGCGATATTTATGGGAAAATATTTTGATTCAAAAATTCATATAATTAAATCAACTATTAATGATAAAAGTCTGAAGACAAAGACCAACATAAATCTTAACTTTGCAGTTAAATATCTAATACAGAACAATATAGAATATGAGATTCACGAAATACCACATGGTAAATTCGCTCAGCGGACAATTGATTTTGCCCAGAAAATCAATGCCGACCTGATTCTTATTGTGACCACCAAGAATATAACAATAGCTGATTATGCTCTTGGAGCTTCGGAACAATATATTATTGCTAACAGTTCTAAAATACCTGTATGCTGCGTTAACCCTAAAGCATCATTTACCAAAGTGGGTCAGTTCATGTACGGATGAAAGGAGATGAACACATTTTGCAGAAGATATCTCAATGCCTTATCTTAGCCCCTGTTAATTAAGACAGAATTATTGTTTTATGTCAATTGTAGTTCAGGGTGTTACAAAACTTTATGGAGAACAGAAAGCTCTGGATAATGTTTCATTTGAAGTAAAAACAGGTGAGATAGTTGGATTCCTTGGCCCTAACGGAGCAGGGAAATCAACAATGATGAAGATAATTACAGGCTTCATTCCTGCATCATCAGGCTCTGTTCAGGTAAATGGTATAGAAGTTGATAACGGATCACTTGAGGTTAAAAAGAAAATAGGATATCTGCCTGAGAATAACCCACTTTATCCTGAAATGTATGTCAGGGAATACCTTGGATTTGTTGCATCTTTATATAAATCAGAAATCCCTCTTAAAAAGCAGATCGACAGCATCATAGAAGTAACCGGCCTGGCCCCTGAACAGAAAAAAAAGATCGGTTCTCTCTCAAAAGGATTCAGACAAAGAGTGGGACTTGCCCAGTCATTAATTCATAATCCGGAGGTATTGATTCTTGATGAGGCCACAACAGGTCTCGATCCAAACCAGATTGTTGAGATACGGAACCTCATCCAGGAAGCCGGCAGGCAAAAAACTGTAATGCTTTCAACTCATATTATGCAGGAAGTTGAAGCTATATGCGACAGGGTGATCATAATTGATAAAGGGGTAATTGTGGCTAATGAAGAGAAAAGCAATATCTACTCAAAAGTAAAACGGATTAAACAGATCATACAGGTTGAGTTTGATAAAGATCCGGATGAGACAGAACTGGCAAAAATAACTGATATTAAATCCGTCAGGAAAATAAAAGAAAACACCTGGCAGGTTGAAGCTGAAGGGGATCAGGATATCCGTCCCGCCCTTTTCTCATTTGCCGTAAATAATAATCTTACTGTGCTTTCACTCCAGAAAAAGGAGAGTAATCTTGAAGAGGTCTTCAGACACCTTACCAACGGATAATAGTTTTGATTTCTTAAATATTTTTCTTTGCTTTGCATAGTAAAATCTGGTGGAAAGATTTGTTCTGATTGCAACCACAGGAAAAAATGCTAAAACAGTTTAATTCCCGCATTTCAATCAACCAAACTTCCCATCCATTATTTAACTGTTAAACTATTTAATATGGGATATTTATTTACTTCCGAATCAGTTTCAGAAGGCCACCCCGATAAGGTTGCCGACCAGATATCAGATGCTTTGCTTGATGAATTTCTCCGCTGGGACCCCGAGTCAAAAGTCGCATGTGAGACTTTCGTTACTACAGGACTTGTTGTGTGTGGCGGGGAAGTCCGCACAGAAGGATGGGTTGATGTTCAGGAGACTGCCCGCCGGGTGATCCGGAATATCGGCTATACAAAAGCTGAATACCGTTTTGATTGCGATTCATGCGGAGTGATCTCAACTATACATGAACAGTCGAGCGAAATACGGCAGGGTGTTGTCCGCGAGAAACCCGAAGACCAGGGGGCCGGTGATCAGGGAATGATGTTCGGTTACGCCTGCCGCGAGATGGATAATTTCATGCCTCTCAGCAGCGAACTGTCTCATATTCTTCTCCAGGAACTGGCAGAAATCCGGCATGAGGGCAAACAGATGAAATATCTGCGACCCGACAGTAAATCGCAGGTGACCATTGAGTATAATGATGATAATAAACCTCTCCGGATTGACACAATTGTCCTAAGTACCCAGCATGATGAGTTTGTTCTTCCAAAAGATAAATCCCATAAGGCGGAAAAAGCTGCAGAAATAGAGATGCAGAAAAAGATTAAAGAAGATCTTCTAAAGATTTTAATTCCAAGGGTGAAGAAAACCCTCCCGGCAAGAATACAAAAACTATTTAAAAGTGATTTAAAACTTCTCGTTAATCCTACCGGTAAATTTGTAATTGGCGGTCCCCACGGCGATACCGGTCTTACAGGACGTAAGATCATCGTTGATACTTACGGAGGTCATGGAGCCCATGGAGGAGGAGCATTTTCGGGGAAGGATTCCTCAAAGGTAGACAGGTCGGCTGCTTACGCTGCCCGTCATATTGCAAAGAATCTTGTTGCAGCAGGTGTTTGCGACCAGGCTCTTATCCAGGTTGCTTATGCCATAGGTGTTGCTCAACCAGTTGGCTTATATGTAAATACGTTTGGTACCGCAAAAGTAAAAGACAATAAAGGGAATATTCTCCACGATGGTGAAATATCATCAAAGATCAGTAATCTTTTTGACTTGCGTCCTTACGCTATTGTTCAGCGGTTAGGCCTGAAAAATCCGATTTTTCTGCCTACAGCATCTTATGGACATTTCGGACGTGATTATGCTGTTAAAAATGTGGAAGTTTATTATGAAGTTCCTGGCAGCAAGCCAAAGACCGTAAATGGCAACGGGAAAAAAGTCTATACGAAGAAGGTCGAATTCTTTGCCTGGGAGAAACTTGATTATGTCGAAAAGATAAAGAAAGCGTTCAAACTATAAGCCCCCTTTAGGGGGTTGGGGGCGAACCAATTCGTTTAAGGTGCTGCCTAAAACGACGCTTTTACAATTCTTGCGATATTATCTGATCGCCCAAGGGTATAGTAGTGTATCCCGGGAACACCTTCTTTTATTAACTCTTTCGATTGCATGGTAGCCCATTCAATACCAACTTCCCTTGCCTCTTTGTCGTTCTGGCATTTTTGCAATGCCGAAACAAGATCATTTGGCACATCAATATGAAAAGTCTGAGGCAATAACTTAATATCATTAAGTGCCGAAATAGGTTTCATACCTGCAATAATTGGCACTTTTATCCCGATTTTCTTACACTCATCCCTGAACCTGAAGAATTTTCTGTTATCGAAAAACATCTGTGTGACAATATAACTTGCCCCTGATTCGACTTTATGCTTAAGGTTTTCCATATCCACCTGCCTGTTAGGTGCTTCAAAATGTTTCTCAGGATATCCTGCCACACCTATACAAAATGATGTTGGTGAAGTATCTTCAAGCGACTCTTCAAGGTACTTGCCATTATTCATATTTACAATCTGTTTAACAAGCTCGTAGGTATGAGTGTGCCCGTCCTTCTCAGGAATAAACCTGCGATTACCCTTTTGTGGATCACCCCTTATTGCCAGAACATCATCAATTCCCAGAAAATTCATTTCAATCAGCACATTTTCAGTCTCTTCCTTAGTAAATCCGCCACAAAGGACGTGTGGCACAACAGCGATGTTATATTTATATCTAACTGCTGCAGCAAGGGCAATTGTACCCGGTCGTATCCTGACAACTCTTTTTTCCAGAAGCCCATCAGGCCTTTCACGATAGGTTGTCTCATTACGGTGTGAAGTAAAGTTTATATATGCAGGATTAAACTCAATCAATCTGTCGATAGTTGCATAGACTCTTTCAATGCTATGTCCTTTAAGGGGAGGCAGCAATTCGAAAGTGAATAAGGG
>JBGOZX010000132.1:0-11690 GCA_041480425.1 Bacteroidia bacterium | reverse complement strand
TCCTGAATAAATGTACTCCATAACATTGACGTTCTGATTGTAAAAAAGTGCCCTTGAATCCTTAATAAAAGCTTTCATCTTTTCATATTCGGCAGGCTTACTGAAAAACTCCGGGCTGTTTTCAAACCTGGAACAGGGAAGAATAAAAAACTTCTTCCTGTATTTCTCGATTGGAGTATAAACCCATGTAAGGTAGTAGCCAGCGTTTGAAATCAAAATCGTATCAGCCTTTCTCTCCAGTTCGATCCTTACCATTGTACCGCCATCTGTCTTTGGTCTTCTCTGATTTGAAACAAAATTCCCCATTGAGTAAATAACCATTTTGTCTTTTTGAACAGTACTTTTTTTTGTCCATATCATTTTCTGCAAGACATGTGGATGGGAACCTATTATCAGGTCAATACCCTGTCCGAAAAAATATTCTGCAAGGTCAGTCTGGCTTTTTGAAGGAACAGTATCATACTCTGTCCCCCAGTGCAGGAAGAGTACTATGACATCGGGATTTTTACTCCTGGCCTTTTCAATATCTTTGGTAATCAGGTTTTTATCGAGTATATTGACAATAACAGGTGGGGGAACTTTGATCCCGTTGGTTCCATAAGTATAATTCAGCAATGCAAGAGAAATTCCTTTCTTTTCAATAATCATCGGATAAAGGCTGTCTCTGGCGGACTGATTAAGAAATGTTCCGGTATGAGGTATGCCCATACTATCAAGTTTATTTATAGTACTTATTATACCATTCTTTCCACGGTCAGCTGCATGATTATTTGCTGTAACAAAATAATCAATCCCGGCATTAACACATGCAACAGCAAGTTCTGCAGGTGAACTAAACGTTGGATATCCATTGTATGGCGGGCCTGCAAGAGTAACTTCGAAATTGGCAATAGCAACATCAGCCTCAGAAATGTCCGGTTTAATATAACTGAATACATCATCATAGTTATAGGTGTGAGTTTCCCTGTTCTCGGCCGACCAGATCTGCTCATCATGGCCCATTATATCGCCGATAAAAAGAAGGGAAATTTTATCGCGGGGATTTTCTGCATTCTGACCGGAAACCATGGGGAAAATGCAGAATAAAAATATAAAATATATGATTTTTCTGAACATAATAAATATTAAAAATGATTGGCAATTTAGTTATTAAAATCCTTGTTTTAAATTAACATTGCACAGAAAATGTTCATTTTATGTTTTCGACATACAATTGATGGAAATCATGATCTTATAAAAATAATTATCTGTTAAACGGGTTTTGGGATATATTAAATTATTAAATTTGGCCGCTTTTTGCTTTAATTTTTTGACCAGCAACATTTAAAAGGAGAATCATGCGCGGGTCAGGTAAATATCTGGATATTAAGAAACTTTCTCTTGCTGGAGTAATAGTTACGCTTGGTATTGTGTTTGGTGACCTTGGTACTAGTCCGCTTTATGTAATGAAAGCGATAGTAGGAGGGGGCTCTGAATTCAATGAACTCCTCATTTACGGTTCCATGTCCTGTATTTTCTGGACATTGACCCTTCAAACAACGATTAAATATGTACTTATCACAATCAGGGTAAACAATAAGGGAGAAGGTGGCATTTACGCTCTCTTTGCCCTTATGAAAAGAAAAACTTCATGGGCTGCAATATTAACTATGATAGGAGCAGGTGCCCTGCTTGCCGATGGTGTTATAACACCTGCAATTACTGTTACATCATCTATTGAAGGATTAAAATTATTTAATCCGGAAATCCCTGTCATCGTAATTGTACTTTTGATTTTTGCCATCTTGTTTTTTATGCAGCAGTTTGGTACAAACATTGTCGGAGGATCTTTCGGCCCAATAATGGTTATCTGGTTTTCCATGCTTGGAATACTTGGATTTTCTCAGCTTATACATCACCCCGGGGTTCTTCAGGCTTTGAATCCGGTTTATGCCTTTAGATTCCTGTCCGAGTATCCCGGAGGTTTTATTTTATTAGGATCAGTATTTCTTTGTACTACCGGAGCTGAAGCTCTTTACTCCGATCTGGGGCACTGTGGTCTGAAAAACATAAGGGTTTCATGGGGTTTTGTCAAAATTACTTTGTTGCTGAACTATTTTGGCCAAAGCGCATGGTTAATAATGCACGGGAATATAAATGGCGATATCAATCCATTCTATGGAATAATGCCTGAATGGTTTCTGCTTCCTGGAATCATTATTGCTACTGCTGCAGCGATTATTGCAAGTCAGGCTCTGATAAGTGGTTCATATACACTTATCAGCGAAGCCATTTCACTTAACTTCTGGCCAAAAATAAACATATCACATCCAACCTATCTGAAAGGACAGGTTTATATTTCATCTGTCAACTGGTTCCTCTGGATAGCATGTAGTTTTGTTGTGATATTTTTCAGGGAATCATCCAATATGGAGGCAGCTTATGGTTTGTCAATCACCATTACAATGATCATGACAACTCTTCTTCTCTCATTCTATCTATATCAGAAAGGAGTTAACCACAGACTTATTTTTCTGTTACTTATGGTATTCCTCACAATTGAGGGAAGTTTCCTGATTGCCAACCTTCATAAGTTCATAAACGGGGGATGGTTTACAATTATTCTGGCATTATCTTTCTTTGCAATAATGTACGGCTGGTATTTCGGAAGGAAATTGAAAAACCGATATGTAACCTTTACAAACCTGAACAAATATATAGACCTGTTTAAGGACTTGTCAAAAGATAATTCTGTTCCTAAAACTGCAACCAACCTTGTTTATATCATTAAGGCTAACAGGCATGACCAGGTCGAATCAAAGGTTATTTATTCAATATTCCAGAAACAACCAAAACGGGCAGATACATACTGGCTTCTACACGTCGACAGGATCGATGAGCCGGACAGACTTGACTATCAGGTCACCCAGATTATACCGGGAGTTTTAATCAGAATTGATTTCCATATTGGATTTAAGATAGAACCTAAGATTAACCTTTACTTCAAAGAGGTGTTGGAAGACCTGATAGAATCGGGAGAAATAAAACTTGAAAGCAGTTTCGATTCACTAAGAAAACATTCTCTTCCTGCAGATTTTAAATATATTCTGATTGACAGGATAATGCCACGCGACTATAAGCTTTCAAACATTGAGAATATCACTCTAATGCTTCACGGTCTGTCCAGGCTGCTGTGCATTTCCGATGTAAAGGCTTTGCAACTTGATTCTGCTAATACTATTGAAGAACAGGTCCCTATAACAATTGACCAACCTATTAAAAAGAGAATTAGCCGGATGAATTGAAATAAACCTATTTTATCCGTCTTTGTATTGGTAGAATAAATCTCAGTCTTTATCAGATGGTCATCTTTTTCTGAGGATATTACAGGCGCAAAGGAATCCACTATATATTGCACCCGAAAAACCACCGCCGGTTTTTCCCCACGCAGATGCGAAATGCAGATTATCAAATATATTTGAGGTCTCGATGACTGGCTTACAGGGTATCTGGGCAAAACCATAAACAGCACCCCCCGGATTAAGAGTATATCGTTTTATTGTTGCAGAAGTACCAACTTCATAAAATTTAATTTCATCTGAAATTCCGGGTATGAGCTTTTCAAGTCTTCCGATAAAAGTTTTTGCCACATCTTCTTTCTTTGCCTTATATTCTTCATCAGACAAATATTCCCAATCTGTCAGATAATCAATGCAACAAAGTGCCCCTACACTCTTCCCCTCAGGGGCAAGTCCTGAATCGATCTGACCATAGTCGATAAATGTAAAACTCCGTTTGTTAAAATCTCCCTTATTGTTTTTAAGGATATCAGCCTGAGTTTTTATGGAACCGTCAAATACAAAAGTGGAATAGTGATGATTACCAATGTTTTTGAGAGAATTTTTAAATCCGAAGTAGATAGTCAGCAGTGATGCCCCGGGTTTTTGGTTTCTGATTTCATTCCTTAATCTCATGCCGTATTCTTCCGGCAATAATTCTGCAACATTTGGTACTGCTGCATTTGCAATAATCTCATCAGCGTATGTTGTAATTATCTCTGATGCAGAACCTCTTTTCTTCTTATATGTTACTCCGGCCAATTTGTTATTTTCTTTAATTATTCCGGTAACGAGATGGTTCAGCAAAACATTACCTCCATGTCTTTGGATGTAATCTGCCAGATGATCAGAAAGTTTTTGAGAGCCACCTCTTATATAACTGGCGCCACCATTATAGTAACTTCCCTGTGCAACAGAGTAATACGTTAATGATATTGAATAGGGATCGTCATGGAAATAACCGAGATTGCCCAGCAGGACGAGTTTGAGATCCTCATTATGGATTATCAAATCAAGAAATTCCCCCAGACTTTTTTCCTTTGAGGTCTCATTTTTGGCAGGCTTCCTTTTTGGATTAAGTATCTGATCATAAAAAGCATCTATTCCATCATTCTCTGCCGGAAATGCCTCTTTGAGAATCCTCATGGCCTCTTCAGGATCATGAGAGATTGTAATATTAACATGGTCACTTACATAGTGGTAGAACTCCGGCACCTTAATAAGTTTTACATTTTCGAAAACTTCAAGTTCACTGAATATTCTGGTTTTCATATCGCGTGGTGAAGGTCCGTCCATCTCATGCAATCCAACTTCCAGGGTAAAATCACCCCGCTGAAAAGTGGTTGAACATCCTCCGGGTTTACTATGCTGTTCAATCAGTAAAACCTTTTTCCCCTCTTTGGCAAGCTTCGCCCCGGCTGTTAATCCGCCAAGCCCGGCGCCGATAATGATTATATCATATTTCATAATTAATTGATCTGTAATGCTTTTAATCTTTCCTCTTTTTCTCCCACCTGAGGGAAATCCCGCTTTAGCGGAAGAGGGGGTTTATTCGTAATAGGTTTATCCGCTAGCAATCTCTGCATCATCTGATATCAGGTATCGGATATCTTTTGAACTCTTTTGTCCTGTCAAAGAGGTATCTGTAGGTTATATAATTCTTTGCAGGGACACTTCCTACAGAGATAAATATTTTTCTCATCTTAGGGTTGAAGTCAGCCACCCATGAGAATTCAACTTCATGATAATGAGGTTTCTTTTCAAATACTTTTCTAATATTCATGATGAAAGCCGATTCGATTCCCAGCCCCTGGTATTTCGGGATAACACCCATTAAAAGGCCTTTTGCTCTTGTCATAGTTTTGCGTCTCTTCAGATAAAGAAACTTAATCATACTGAATAGAGTCAGTTTTCCATTCAAGTGTTTAAGTATCTGATTGAGATCAGGAAACATAAGATAGATTGCTATCGGTTTTCCTTCAAAATAGGCGAACCAGATAAATTCCTCATCTATTATTGCTTTCGCTTTCTGCAGGACTCCTCTAATATACTCAGCTTCAAGTGGTTCAAAATGAACCTTAAATGAAGCCCATGCTTCATTAAATACCTCAGCAAAGTCCCGGGCGTATTTTTCCTGATCTTTCCATGTGAAGTGGCGGAATTCATATCCCGGTTTATTTGCTACCCATTCTGCAATTTTTTGGAATCTTTCTGACAAGGGTTTAGAAATGTCGAGGTGAAAACCTTCCATTTTATAATATGTCTTAAACCCATACGATTCGAAAAGATCCTGGTAGTAAGGATGATTGTAAGGGACCTCAAACGATGAATGGGTAAAACCTCCCACAAGCAAGCCCCAGTACTTATCGGTTTCTCCGAAATTAACAGGTCCGTCCATTGCTTCCATACCACGGCTCTTAAGCCAGTCCCTGGCAGTATCAAAAAGAAGAAAAGCTGCTTTTTTATCATTTAAACATTCGAAAAAACCTATTCCCCCCGTTGGCTGTTCATATGAATGAGCCATTTTATAATCGATGAACGCAGCTATTCTCCCGATGGGTCTTTTTCCGTCATTGATGAGGATCCACCTCTCTGCTTCACCATGTTTGTAATATGGATTTTTATCAGGGTTGAATATTGCCTTGATTGAACTATCTAAAGGACAAACCCATATGTTGTTATTATTATAAATATTACGTGCCGTGTCAAGAAACTTGTTTTCCGTTTTACTGTCAGTTACTTTAACTAATTCCATTATTGGATCGATAAATGAATTATCTCAAATAGACCTGTGTGACAAGCGATCTGTACTTTTCCTGGATGTATTGTCTCCTGAGTTTTAACGTTGGCGACAATTCGCCTGTAGCCGGACTCCATTCATCTTTGACAAGTCTGAATCTGTTAATTCTTTCAGGAGGATTGAGCCGCTTATTTAATTTATCTACTTCGGATGAGAAAAAAGACTGGACCTGGGGAAGTTGAATAAGCTCTTCATTACTTGAAAACGAGATTTTTTTTGATGTCTTCCAGTCATCAAAGTATTTAAAATTAGGCGATATCAGGGCGCTTGCAAACTTTTCGTGTTCTCCGATAACCATGATCTGATCTATAATAGGTGATTCTTTGAATATGTTTTCAATTATCTGCGGAGCAATAAATTTCCCGTTTGACAATTTAAAGATCTCCTTTTTCCTGTCGGTCACCATAAGGAACTTATCATCTTCAATATGACCTATATCACCTGTACGGAACCACCCATCCTTATCAAAAGCCGATTTTGTCAGCACAGGATCATTATAATAACCAATCATCACGTTTGGACCTTTGCAGAGTATTTCTCCGTCAGCAGCTATTTTGATTTTGACACCCTCAATAACCATACCCACCGAACCCAGCTTTACTTTTCCCATTTCAGTACGGTTAATTGTTATAATGGGGGAGGTTTCAGTAAGGCCGTACATATTAATAATCCTGATCCCGGCAGCCCAGAACACCCTCTCAAGTCGCGACTGAAGACTTGCACCGCCGCAACCCACTATTCTTATGTTTCCTCCAAGCGCCTGACGCCATTTACTGAAGATGAGCTTGTCGGCGATCTTTAGCTTTTTCTCGTAAAACCACCCTTTTTCACCAAAAGGTTTATACTTCAGGCCAAGGTTGACAGCCCAGAAGAATATAGTTTTTTTTGTTCCGGTAAGGTTTTTTCCCTTTGAAATTATTACATCATAGAATTTCTCAAGTACCCGTGGAACAGCATCAAAACCATCCGGTTTAATCTCCTGCATATTTAAAGCTATAGTCCCCATATTTTCGGCATAGTAGATACTGCTTCCACTATACTGTGTCTGATAATTCCCCAATCGTCCGCCGACATGACATAAAGGCAATATACTCAGGTATTTATCGGTGGGTTTCAGTTTAAACACCCCGGCAGCGGAAATAAAATTACTTACCAGGTTCTTATGAGACAGCATTACACCTTTAGGTTTGCCTGTAGTACCTGAGGTGTAGATAAGTGTTGCAAAATCTTCTGAACCGATAAGTTTTTTCTTACTTTCAACCTCCTGTCTTGTATTTTCAGAGCACTTTTTTCCCTTTTCAACTATCTCCACCCAGTTATTCGCACCCGTTACATCATCAAAGGTGAAAACCTTAAATGAAGAACCGATATAAGTCAATACCGGACTCAGACATTTATATAATTTGCTGTCGGAGATAATGATCAATTTAGCACCGGAATTTTCGATAATATATTCATATTCCGAATTTGAAAGAGATGTAAATACCGGTACATGTACAACCCCGATCATTGACATTCCTATATCAACAAAATTCCATTCAGGACGATTGGATGATACAGTGATAATTTTGTCACCTTTTCTCAGACCGAGTTCATAAAGACCATAGCAAAAACTATATGCATATTCTATATAGTCCTGTGAACTGTATTTTATCCAGACTCCATTTTGTTTGAAGCATAATGCATCGTCTTTTGGAAGGCTCTCTTTGTATCTGTCAAGAAGATCAAAAGTTCTTGTTACATTCATAGCAGTTCTTTTTACTTTATGCTTTTCTCTTTATGTTAGATGCAAATATGTTTATAACTGCAATTTAATAAATTTGGCATATAAAATTACAATCTTGATAATTGGAATTGCACAGTCATTGGATAATGTTTATTTTGTTCCAGCAATCTCATAATAGCATTTGATATATGAATGCCATGCCTTTCGTAATCGGGACAATTGTGCTTTTCGCAATCGCTTACCGGTTATATTTCAGTTTTGTTGCTGCAAAAGTTGCCGTTAAGAACGATCTTAATCAAACCCCCGCGCACAGGTTATTTGACGGGCAAAATTATTATCCTATGAATAAATGGGTATTGTTTGGTCATCATTTTGCGGCGATTGCAGGTGCCGGTCCGCTTGTTGGTCCGGTTCTGGCAGCACAGTTTGGTTTTATGCCAGGCTTTTTGTGGATGCTGATAGGTGCTGTGATGGCCGGTGCCGTACACGACTTTGTGATACTTACAGCTTCTGTTCAGCATGATGGAAAGTCGCTGGCAGCAATTGCAAAAGCTGAGATAAACAAAGTAAGCGGCGCTACAACATCCTTTGCAATAATTTTAATAATTGTAGTTGCACTTGCCGGATTAGGTCTCGTTGTTGTCAATGCACTGGCTGAAAGCTCCTGGGGCACATTTACTATAGCCTCAACAATTCCAATTGCAATTATTATGGGTTTGTGGATGTTTAAGATAAGGAAAGGAAAAACACTTGAAGCAACCATCTTTGGTGTTATCATGCTTTTACTGGCAGTGATCATTGGCCGTTATGTGCCTGGTTCTCAATTCTCAGGGTGGTTTTCTTTCAACCATAAGACACTTACAATACTTATTGCATGCTATGGTTTTCTCGCATCAGTTCTTCCGGTGTGGCTTTTGCTGTCTCCACGTGATTATCTGAGTTCGATAATGAAGATCTCAGTTATCGGATTACTTGCTTTCGGGGTGATAATTGTTGCACCCGAGATTAAGATGCCATTATTTACAGAATTCGGGAAGGGAGGAGGGCCCATTATCCCAGGTAAGTTATTTCCCTACCTTTTCATAACTATTGCATGCGGAGCGATTTCAGGATTCCACTCGCTGGTGAGTTCCGGCACAACTCCCAAGATGGTGATGAAAGAATCAGATATAAAATTTATTGCAGTTGGCTCAATGCTCACCGAAGGAGCAATCAGTATTCTGGCCATGATAGCAGCATGCAGTCTGCTTCCTCTCGATTATTTCCAGATAAATGTACCTGCTGAAAAGCTTCAGGCAATTCTTCCAAAGCTGTATGCAATGGGGTTTACAGAATCAAATCTCGACCAGCTTTCAGCCAGTGTCGGTGAAAAAATTGCAGGCAGGACAGGAGGTGCAGTTTCCCTGGGAGTTGGAATGGCTTATATCTTCTCATCAATTCCGGGGATGAAACATCTTATGTCGTACTGGTATCATTTTGCTATTATGTTCGAAGCATTATTTATACTTACAACAATTGATGCCGGAACACGTATTGGAAGGTTTCTGTTGCAGGAAATACTGGGTAAAATCTATAAACCATTTCAAAGAACTAACTGGTTGCCAGGGAATCTCATTACAAGCGGACTGATTGTTACAGCATGGGGATATTTTATATATACAGGCACAGTTGCCACTATCTGGCCGATGTTCGGAACGGCAAATCAGCTGCTTGCAACCATTGCTCTTGCAATAGGGACATCTTTTATTATTAACAGAGGAAGAGCAAAATATGCATGGGTAACAATCATCCCGATGATATTTGTAGGAGTAACAACCCTGACAGCAGCTTTTCTCAATATAAAAAATATTTATATTCCTCAGTTCCGGGTTCCGGAAACCGCGATACCGGGGATAATTAATCTTATTCTCACAATCTCTATTATTATTTGCCTGTTTATAATTCTCTTAAACGCAATACCAAGATGGATAAAAGCTATTTCCGGGAGAAAAGCGTCAGGAATTTAGTAATTTGGGTTAAAATTAGACACTCCAAACATTAATAATATCATACTATGACAAATTCAAAAAACATCTATCCCTCAAAAAAATCAGTTGCCCTGAATGGAAAGAAGATAAACTTTGAACTGGAACCCATATCTTTAACCGTAATTATTCTGAGTTATAAGAAATAAAAGGATATGGAGTTTTTTCAGACACTTTTCGATTGGTACATGGCCAACCTGAACTATTTCACGGTAGCACTTCTTATGGCTATTGAAAGCACATTTCTTCCATTGCCCTCCGAAGTAGTTGTACCATTTGCTGCATATAAGGCTGCCCAGGGCGATCTTAATGTATTTGGGGTCGTTTTGTTTGGCACAATTGGCGCTTTATGCGGTTCGCTGATAAACTATACTCTTTCATATTACCTTGGGCGCCCGATTGTTTACAAGTTTGCCGGATCGAGGTTAGGCCATTTTTTACTGCTTTCGAAAGAAAAAGTTGAACATGCTGAAAATTATTTTATCAGAAACGGCAAGACTTCCACATTTATTGGACGGTTGGTACCGGGTGTCCGCCATCTGATTTCAATACCGGCAGGTCTGGCGAAAATGAATCTCCGTGATTTTATGTTATTTACATTTGTTGGAGCTGGTATCTGGAACATAATTCTGGCTATAATAGGCTATTATTTATATGAAATAAGAGAGCAGATTTTCCCCTACCTCGGACATATTTTATTAGCCATGGGAGCAGCTTTTGTTATATACCTGATTATTAAAGGAAGATTACAGAAGAAAAAAGATAAAAGTAAAAAGTAAAAAATTGACAAAAAAAATCCCCTCCCTGGAGCCAGACTGCAGGGCAGGGGAGCCGGACGATTGCATTTTTAAACATTTGAAAATGTCTTGCAAATTCCTGGTAACGAATATTATTTTAACCATTTATCAAGTATTGCAGTCTGCTCGGCCGAAGGATTTGGTAGCGGTTTAATTTCGAAGCTTCTTACCATCTTCTTACCGAGAACAACCTCAACATTATTTGTCATCTCGCGATGTGTAACAGTAAGTGATATTTTATCTCCGGATTTTTTAGTATTCAGGATATCATTCAGCAGATTAGAAGATGCTTTTATCCCATTAATCTCTTTTACAATATCTTGCGGACTTAATCCTGCGTTATAACCGGGTGAATTCCAATCAACTCTTGTAATCATAAGGTTTTCCCCGTCTTCGCGGGTGGTAGTTCCCAGCCAGGCGCCAGGGACCTCTTCAGGTGTTGTGCTGATGGTCAGCCCGGCATATCCAAGGTATTTTACGTAGTCGATATCCTGAACTGTCGGTACATAGATGTCAAATATTTCGTTCAGGGAGTAACCCGCTGGTTTTTCACATAAATCCCGAAATTCCTTATCGGTAAATCCTCTCTTTTTCTCTTTATAATAGACCTGGTAAAGTGTTCTCATTACATCATCGAGCGACCGCTTATTCTTCGATTCATAACGGATCTTGAGGTCGAGTAGCATACCCATGGCACATCCTTTATCGTAATAAGAAATCGTTGTATTCGAAACATTTTCCGACCGGTTGAAGAAAAGCAACCAAGCATCAAAACTTGACTGCGCAGCAGACTGAAAAAGGTGCCCCGGTATATTTTCGTAATTGGAAATACATGATTTCATCTCATCCAGAACATCGGTACGGCTAAAAAGACCGGCTCGGTTGAGGATAAGGTTCTCATAATATGAAGTAATACCTTCTGAAAACCAGAGCATCGTGGTGTAATTCTCTTCATCATAATCAAATGGTCCAAGTGCAACAGGTCTTATAGTTTTAACATTATAAAGGTGGAAAAACTCATGAGTA